>NZ_JAGKRH010000265.1:0-327 GCF_017939245.1 Aeromonas sp. PrichA-15
GGTTCACCTACCACTTCGGCATCCAGTTGCAGCAGCATCAAGCTGGCGGTAAAACAGCTCAACTCAGCTTGGGCATCCGCCTCACAAGCAAAGCGTCGGGCACACAATTTGGCGAAGGCTTTGAGCTCGCGGGTACTGTCTTTGAGCAGGTTTTTGGCCAATGTCTGCTGCTCGCGGTGGCTGGCTTGTTCGCTGCGCACCAGCAACCAACGTTGCGCGACCCCGGCATAATTCGCGTGTTGCCAACGGCCATGATAGCCATTGCCCAGAGCGGTCAGCGGTTGTGCACCTATGGTTGCCACGGCCTGCTTTGCCTCATTGAGAGTG
>NZ_JAGKRH010000266.1:0-768 GCF_017939245.1 Aeromonas sp. PrichA-15
TGAAACCATCACGCGCAATCATCAATGCAGAGGGATGGCAAACCTGCTGGCCCGAGTGAAACACTTCATGGATACCGTGTCTCCTTTCCCGGGGAATGGCTATGGCACAGCGAAGGTGTAGCACTATTGGGATCAGTTATTTAGCCCCATCCATGAGCGGCCAGATTTTAATGTACTCCACATATGCTCAAATGCAGCAGGCGGCATATCTGGGTGTCTTACGATGTTGTGAGGCTGGCCTAATAGTTCTTCCTCAGTGAAACCACTGATTTTAATGAAGTCAGGATTAGCGTACGTGATATGGCTTTGAGGGGAGGTAGTCGAAAGAATATTGGCATCTTTTGGGAGTTCTAAGTTTCGACCCGTCACTGGTAAATTCTGGCGCATAAGAACCTCAAGGGTTGGCTGTTTTATTTTATTGTTTTCGGCATTAAGCCCAATTTCTTGAGCGTTACGATAAAGCTAAATAACTGATCCTAATAGTGCTACATCTTGCCGGAAGCCTTGTGGCGTAAGGAATTTGTGCAATCTGACGGCAACGCCTGAAGTGACAAGGCTCAGCGACGATGTGTGCTCCATGTCACCTGTAGAAGCGGTACGAGTACAGTGATCTACTATTCGGAACGTATCTATTCACCAGGACGGGGTTGACGGCATCAGTTCTGCCGGGATGGGATAATCTGTCTTCTCGATGCACGCCCTGACCACGGCCCTCAACCACTCCTGTGGGCAGCGGCCCAATCGCTTGCCGGTCTCCACCAACGACAG
>NZ_JAGKRH010000267.1:0-522 GCF_017939245.1 Aeromonas sp. PrichA-15
GGCCATCGCCGAGAGTAGCGAGCAGTGCAACCAGCCCATCGGTGCCCGGTTGGTCTTGCTGGCGGATGCGGTGTTTCGTACCCGGCACCGTTGGGAAAGCGGTGCGTTGAGCAAGCAGAAATACCTGCGCAGGCTCGCGCGTTACCGGCAAAGCTGGCGAAGCCAGTTGGAGCGCGGCGCCCTGTTGTGCAGCAAACGCTACCGTGGACGATGCCAGTTGCTGCTGCGGGATGACGAGATGCTGTGGCGGTTTATGACTGACGACGAAATAGCGCTGACCAACAACGAGGCGGAGCGGGCGCTGCGTGGCTATGTGCTCTGGCGCAAGGGTAGCTACGGCGTGTGGTCTCACCGGGGCGAGCTGTTTCGCCAGCGCATCCTGTCGTTGGTGGAGACCGGCAAGCGATTGGGCCGCTGCCCACAGGAGTGGTTGAGGGCCGTGGTCAGGGCGTGCATCGAGAAGACAGATTATCCCATCCCGGCAGAACTGATGCCGTCAACCCCGTCCTGGTGAATAGATAC
>NZ_JAGKRH010000031.1:0-58107 GCF_017939245.1 Aeromonas sp. PrichA-15
ACGGAGGTTGGCGGAGTTGCGGGGCTGCATAGGCGTCATGTTCATAGAAAAACGCCCCAGGCCATCGAGACCCAGGGCGGTGAAGATATCAAAGACCCGTTTTCCGGTAAATCGCAATGCGGCTCCGCTTAAGTGAACAGCATTGCAGCGAATGCTGGCCTCTTTATTTGGTCAAGATCTGTTATCAGGCCGCTTCTGCAGCCAGCTTGCCATTGCCACGCACCATGACACCGAGGCCACAGGCCAGCAGGGTCGGCAGCAACCAGGCCAGGCCCTTGTCAAACAGCGGCAGGAAGGCGAACGCATCCATCTTCATGCCGGCGGCGCCCAGGCCGTCCAGGCAGCCGAACAGGAAGGCGACCAGCAGCACGGAGCGGAACACCAGGCGGGGGCGACCGAAGTAACCCTTCAGGAAGGTGACCAGCACCAGCGCCACGGCAACCGGGTAGATGGCGACCAGCACCGGAATGGAGAGGCTGATGAGCTGGCTCAGGCCCACGTTGGCCACGACGCCGCAGATGACACCCAGCAGCACGACCAGCTTCTTGTAGCTCATGCCGGTCAGGTTGTGGAAGAAGTCGGAGCAGGCGGAGATGAGGCCGACGGCCGTGGTGAAGCAGGCCAAGGTGATGATGGCAGCCAGGATGAACTGACCCGGTTGGCCGAACAGGCTCAGCACGTAGGCGTTGACGATGGCACCGCCGTTGCTCACGTCGGTGGCGACGCCGGCAGCGGTGTTACCCAGCTGGAACAGGGAGACATAGACCACGGAGAGACCGATGGCGGAGATGATGCCCGCGATGGCCAGGTACTTGAACTGGCTCTGGTAGTCATGGATGCCTTTCTGGCGCAGCAGGTCGACGATCAGGGCGCCGAACATCAGGGACGCCAGGGTGTCCATGGTGTTGTAACCTTCCAGAATGCCCTTCACGAAGGGGGTGCTTTGGTAGTCACCGGATGCGGCAGGCATGCTTCCTTGCGGTGCGACGAAGACACCGATGGCCAGGGTCAGCAGCAGCAGCATCAGCAGCGGAGTCAGGTACTTGCCGATGGCATCCATCAGCTTGCCCTGGTTCAGGGAGACCAGGATGGCCACGCCGAAGAACAGTACTGTGTAGGCAGCCAGACCGGATGGTCCCATGTCGCCAAGGAAGGGCTTGAGGCCCATCTCGTAGGCCACTAGGCCGGTACGGGGGGCGGCGAAGGCCGGGCCGATGATGATGTAGATGGCGACGGCCAGTGCGGTGGCCACGCCGGTCGGCAGCAGCTTGGTCATGCCGGCCCAGCCGTTACCAGCCTTGGCGACGGCGATGATGGTGATGAGGGGCAGGCCCACGGCGGTGACCAGGAAGCCCAGCATGGCCAGGGAGAGGTGCTCACCCGCCATGAAGCCGGCCAGGGGCGGGAAGATGATGTTGCCTGCGCCCAGATAGAACGCAAAGGTCATGAAGCCCAATCCGAGTACATCGGACAATGTGAGTGATTTCGTCAAGTTCAACCTCGTCTGTCTTGTAAACTATTGCTTGTTATAGTTTTTTATTTGTCAGTGACCGGCACTTTCCGGGGGTAAAAAAAAGAGCCCCGCTGGTTTTTTCATCGCGACCAGTGGTTTGAACTGGTCTTGAGCGGGCGCTCATTTAGCAGTCAGCATAATGATGTGAAAAAATAGTTCAAGGCAAAATTTACATCTTCAAATAGAAGGGGTTGGTTAGTTGGATATATCTGTCGGAATAGCCTCCCGTGGCAGAATGGATCACAATTTCACCCCTCTCACACTTGTTTAATCCTCTGCCAAGCAGCAATAAAACACGATTTGCCTCTTTCCCCTCTCTGGTAGTAACAGCCAGATAACAACGCTCATACAGATCATAACTCGACGAAATGCATAAAATTTCATCCGCCATCGCCGTGGGCAGCACCAGGGCCAGTTGCCCGGTACGGCTCAGCAGGCGATCGCTGGCGGCCAGCAATCCCCTGGGGTCGAGCCCCCCGGTATGACGGGCCAGAGCCCTGGCCGGATCGCGGAGTGTCTGGCCTGCCGGGAAATAGGGCGGGTTGGAGACGATGAGATCGTAAGGGGGGGCGAGGTGATCCTGAATGGCGCTCTCTATGATGGTGACCCGCTCACGCCAGGGGGAGGCCGCCACATTCTCCTTGGCCTGCATGGCTGCATCCATATCCAGCTCTACCCCGTCTATGTGGCAGTCGTTCGTGCTGCGTTGGGCCAGCATCAGGGCGATGAGGCCGCTGCCGGTGCCGATGTCCAGCACCCGGCGGGCGCTGTCGACCGGCGCCCAGGCTCCTAGCAGAATGCCGTCCGTACCGACCTTCATGGCGCAGCGGTCGTGATCGATGTGAAATTGCTTGAACGTGAAACCGTTGTTGCGCCCCATTCGGCCCTCCTCCTGTGCCTGCCCGCGGAAAATGGCCGGCGATTATAGCGGCTAAGCCACAGTCACCATAGGAGCCGACGGCATAATCGCCTATAATCTGCCGCTTCCTTAATGACCGAGTATTGCCATGAGCCAGTCCTTTGATGATTTCGACCTGAATCCAGCCCTCAGTCGGGCCTTGGCCGAGATGGGATTCACCCGCCCCACCACCATCCAGCAGATGGTGCTGGAGCCAGCCCTGGACGGCCGCGATATTCTGGCTTCTGCGCCGACCGGAACCGGCAAGACCGCCGCCTTCCTGCTGCCCGCGATGCAGCACCTGCTGGACTTCCCGCGTCGCAAGCCGGGTCCGTGCCGCATGCTGATCCTGACTCCGACCCGCGAGCTCGCGCTGCAGGTGAGTGCTCACGCCAAGGCCCTGGCGGTGCACACCCATCTCAGCATCGAGACCATCATCGGTGGTGTCAGCCATGAAGAGCAGCTGCCTGCCCTGACCAAGACCACCGACATCGTGGTGGCCACCCCGGGCCGTCTGCTCGAGTACATCGAGAAAGAGGAGTTCGAGAGCCACGACATCGAGGTGCTGGTGCTGGATGAAGCGGACCGGATGCTGGACATGGGCTTCATCAAGGACGTGAACCGCATCGTGGAAGAGGCGCGCTACCGCAAGCACACCATGCTCTTCTCCGCCACCCTGGAAGGGGCCGGCCTCGAGAAGTTTGCGAGCGAGATCCTCAAAGACCCGGTTGAGCTGCACGCCGAGCCGCCCCGCAGCGAGCGCCGCCCCATCACCCAGTGGATCCACCTGGCCGATGATGCCGCCCACAAGCTGGCTCTGCTGGTGCACATCCTGAAAAACCCGGAAACCCAGAAGGCCATCATCTTCGTCAAGACCCGTGAGCGGCTGGCGGAGCTTTCCGGCCAGTTGCAGGCGGCAGGCGTGCCCTGCGCCTGGATCCGTGGCGAGATGGAGCAGGCCAAGCGCATCGAGTCTATCCGCAAGTTCCACGAAGGGGAGGTGCCCTTCCTCATCGCCACCGACGTGGCCGCCCGCGGCATCGACCTGCCGAACGTCAGCCATGTCATCAACTACGACATGCCCTACGGCGCGGATGTCTATGTGCACCGCATCGGTCGTACCGGTCGTGCCGGCAACCGTGGCTGCGCCATCAGCCTGGTGGAAGCTCACGACATGGCCATGGTCGCCAAGATCGAACGCTACACCGAGGAGCGCCTCAAGCGCCGGGTGATCGATGAGCTGCGCCCCAGACACAAGGAAGCGCGGGTGCCGGTGAAGAAGAAAAAGCCGAAGGATGCCAAGAAGTCGGCAAAGAAGAAAAAGAAGTAATGCCCCCGAGCACAGTTGAAACGGCCATCCCAGGATGGCCGTTTTGCTGTCTGCTGCCTGGGGAGTGGCCTGAGAGAGGCGCAGAAAAAAGCCGACGCAAGGACGTCGGCCAACAAAAAGTGCTTACAACAGAGGATTCACAGAGTCAGACCCGAGGATCTCCGACTTGGTTCCCTTGAATGTGTAATTAATTTTCAGCGCGCTTGAACATCAGGGTATTGGCGTCGGACTCTTCCGGTACAAAGTAGTAGCCGTCGGCATTGAAACCGGTCAGCTGTTCCACCCGGGTGAGCCGATGCTTGATGATATGGCGTGCCATCATGCCGCGGGCCTTCTTGGCGTAGAAGCTGATGATCTTGAACTGGCCGTTCTTCTCGTCCTTGAAGATCGGGGTGATGATGCGCCCCTGCAGGGCTTTCGGGCGCACCGACTTGAAATACTCGTCGGAGGCGAGGTTGATCAGTACGTCGTCCCCCTGGGCTGCCAGCGCCTTGTTCAGGTGCGCAGTGATGATGTCTCCCCAGAACTGGTAGAGGTCCTTGCCGCGCTGGTTGTCGAGGCGGATCCCCATCTCCAGGCGGTAGGGCATCATGAGGTCAAGCGGCCGCAGTACGCCATAAAGGCCGGAGAGCATGCGCAGGTGGGCCTGGGCGAAGTCGAGGTCGGCCTCGCTGAAATCTTCTACGGCCAGACCGGTGTAGACATCCCCCTTGAAGGCCAGCAGCGCCTGGCGGGCGTTGGCCGGCGTGAAGTCAGGCTGCCACTTGGCAAAGCGGGCGGCGTTGAGGCCAGCGAGCTTGTCGCTGATCTTCATCAGGCTGGCGATCTGGTCCGGGCTCAGTTGACGAGCCCGGGTGATCAGTGCTGCGGAGTGGTCCAGCAGTTCGGGTTGGGTGAAACGGGAGGTCACCAGGGGTGACTCGTAATCCAGCGTCTTGGCCGGGGAAACCACAATCAGCATAACTGTCCTTTACTAGCGGTGACGCACGCCCCTCATTCATCCAGGGTCACGTTGTCGAGAGTGCCTGCGCCCAGCTGCTCGCGACCCGACAGCTTGATGAGCAGTCGCAGGTCGTTGGCGGAGTCGGCATGGGCAAGGGCCTCACTGTAGCCAATTTGGCCGGCGCAGAACAGGGTGAACAGCGCCTGATCGAAGGTCTGCATGCCGAGCTCGCCGGATTTGGTCATCACCTCCTTGAGTCTGTGCATCTCTCCCTTGCGGATGATGTCGGTGACGAGCGGGGTGTTGAGCAGGATCTCGAAGGCGGCGACCCGGCGCTGCCCATGAGCGGAGGGGAGCAGCTGCTGGGCGACGATGGCGCGCAGGTTGAAGGAGAGATCGAACAGGAACTGGCGGTGCTTCTCCTGGGGGACCAGATGCAGGATGCGATCCAGCGCCTGGTTGGCATTGTTGGCGTGCAAGGTGGCGAGGCAGAGGTGCCCCGTCTCGGCGAACTGGATGGCGAACTCCATGGTCTCCTGGGAGCGGATTTCACCGATGAGGATGACATCCGGGGCCTGGCGCAGGGAATTTTTGAGGGCGACATCGAAGGATGCGGTGTCGATCCCCACCTCCCGCTGGGTCACCAGGCAGCGATCGTGCTGATGGACGAACTCCACCGGATCCTCCACCGTCAGGATGTGGCCGTCACCGTGCTGGTTGCGAAAGCCGATCATGGCCGCCTGGGTGGTGGACTTGCCGGCACCGGTGGCGCCGACGAAGAGCACCAGCCCGCGTTTGGCCATGGCGACCTCCTGCAGGATGGGAGGCAGCACCAGCTCGTCAAAGGTGGGGATGCGGGTCTCGATGCGGCGCAGCACCATGCCCGGCATATCCTGTTGCCAGAAGGCGCTGACCCGAAAGCGCCCCAGCGAGCCTCGCTGGATGGCGTAGTTGGCCTCGCGGGTGTGCAGGAAACGCTCGAAGTGGGTCTCGTCCAGGCTCTCCCTGATCAACGCCAGCGCCGTCGTATTGTCGAGGGGGGCTGGTCCGAGCGACACCAGACGCCCGTTGACCTTGAGGGTCGGGGGAGCATCGACCGTGATGAAGAGATCCGAGCCCTTTTGTTCAACCAGTGCGGCGAGCAGAACATCCATGTTCATGGCGACTCCTTGGGTGTGCGAGCTTAAATGGTATTGGGATCGACCGCCTTGGCCTTGGCATCGAGGGATGCGACGACCCCCCGGTTGACCAGCTGCTTGAGGCTCTGGTCCATGGTCTGCATGCCGTGGGTCATCCCGGTCTGGATGACGGAATAGAGCTGGGCCACCTTGTCTTCCCGGATGAGGTTTCGCACCGCCGGGATCCCCAGCATGATCTCGTGGGCAGCCACCCGGCCGCCACCGATACGCTTGAGCAGGGTCTGGGAGATGACCGCCCGCAGGGATTCGGAGAGCATGGATCGCACCATGTCCTTCTCCGAGCCGGGGAAGACGTCGATGATTCGGTCGATGGTCTTGGCAGCCGAGGAGGTGTGCAGGGTGCCAAACACCAGGTGACCGGTTTCGGCGGCGGTCATGGCGAGACGGATGGTTTCGAGGTCCCGCATTTCACCTACCAGGATGATATCCGGGTCTTCCCGCAGGGCCGAGCGCAGGGCGTTGCTAAAGCTCTTGGTGTCGCGGTGTACTTCCCGCTGGTTCACCAGGCAGCGTTTGTTCTCGTGCACGAATTCGATGGGGTCCTCGATGGTGAGGATGTGGTGGTGGAAGTTGTCATTGATGTAATCGACCATGGCGGCCAGGGTGGTGGATTTGCCCGAGCCGGTGGGCCCAGTCACCAGCACCAGGCCGCGAGGGTACTCCGCTATCTTGCGAAATATCTCTGGCGCCCCCAGATCGTCCAGGGTCAGAACGGTGCTCGGGATGGTACGAAACACCGCGCCCGAGCCGCGCGCCTGCTGGAAGGCGTTGACCCGAAAGCGTGCCATGCCGGGCACTTCGAAGGAGAAGTCCACTTCGAAGTTCTCCTCCAGCTCCTTGCGCTGGTGGTCATTCATGATGTCGTAAATGAGGGCATGGACTTCCCGGTGATCCAGGGCGGGCAAATTGATCTTGCGAACCTCCCCATCAACCCTGATCATCGGGGGGACCCCGGCCGAGAGGTGTAGATCCGAAGCCTTATGCTTTACACTGAATGCCAATAACTCTGTGATATCCATAGATTTGTTATTCTCCCATCACAAGATTACGAACGAAATATGAGCCAGATTGCCCAGCACCTGCTTCAGGTAAAGGAACGTATTGTAGAGGCTGCCCGGCGTGTTGGCCGCAGCCCAGATCACATCCAGTTGCTTGCTGTCAGTAAAACCAAGCCGCTGGGGGACATTCAGGCTGCCTATGCCGCCGGCCAGCGGCGCTTTGGCGAATCCTACGCCCAGGAGGCCGCGCTCAAGATTGATGCCTTGCGCGAGCAGAACGCCTGTACAGACATAGAGTGGCACTTTATCGGCCCGCTGCAATCGAACAAGTCCAAGCTGGTGGCGGAGCGGTTCGACTGGGTTCAAAGTGTCGATCGCGACAAGCTCATCGAACGCCTCAACAACCAGAGACCGGGAGGGCTCGCGCCGCTAAATATCTGTCTGCAAATCAATATTAGCGGAGAGAGCAGCAAATCCGGTACGTCGGAGCAAGAGATTTTCCGCCTGGCCTCCCTGGTGGCCCAAAGCGAGCGGCTGCGGTTGCGCGGCCTGATGGCCATCCCCGAGCATACCCGCGACGAGGGGGTGCTCGCGGCCCAGATGGCGCGCATGCAGGCTCTGTTCACCGAGCTTGCGCAACAATACCCGAGCGTCGACACCCTTTCGATGGGAATGACCGAGGATCTTGAGCCTGCCATTGCCCATGGCAGCACCATGGTGCGGGTCGGGACCGCCATCTTCGGGGCCCGTGACTATTCATGAGCAAGAGCCGGGGCGAGAAACACCCCGGTCGTGCTTTTTTTCAGGTAAACAGGCGCGTGTGATGCTGTCAGCCCGCACAGGCTGGGTCGGCATCCGCTGCGATGTCAGTAACAGGAGTGTTTGATGCAGCAGAGAACCCTCGCCTTCATCGGGGCAGGCAACATGAGCCGCAGTATCATTGCCGGCCTCATCCAGGCGGGTTACCCGGCAGAGCGTATCATCGCCGCCAATCCGAGCCGCCCCAAGCTGGACGAACTGGCCAGCCAGTTCGGCATCCGTATCACCCAGGACAACGCCGAGGCGGCCCGTGAGGCCGAGGTGATCGTGCTGGCGGTCAAGCCCCAGCTGATGGCGGGCATGCTGACGGCGCTGGTGGCCGAGCTTGGCTCGCTGGATGGCAAGTTGCTCATCTCCATCGCTGCCGGCATTCGCGTCGCGCGCTTGCAGGAGATGGCGGGTGGTCACGATCGCATCATTCGCACCATGCCCAACACCCCCTCCTTGCTGGGGCTGGGGATGACCGGGCTCTATGCACCGCCCGCCATCGGGCAGGCCGATCGGGCGGTGGCCGAACAGATGATGCAATCCGTGGGCAAGACCCTCTGGGTGGATCAGGAGGCCGGCATCAACGGCGTCATTGCGGCGGCGGGCAGTGCCCCGGCCTACTTCTTCCTGTTCATGCAGGCGATTGCCGAGGAGGCCGAGGCCATGGGCTTTACGCCGGAGCAGGCTCGCCTGCTGGTGCAGCAAACCGCTCTGGGGGCGGCCGCCATGGTGGAGCAGAATCCCGAGCTGTCGCTGCAGACCCTGCGCGAGCAGGTGACCAGCAAGGGCGGGACCACGGCCGAGGCCGTCAAGACATTCCAGGAGCAGGGGCTGATGCCGCTGACCGCAAGAGCCATGCAGGCGGCCGTTACCCGGGCCGGCGAAATGGAAACCCTTTTCTGAATCCCTTTTAGCAAGGAGCCCGGATGAACACGGCTTACTTTTTGATTAACACTGTCTTTGATCTCTACCTCATGGTGGTGCTGATGCGGGTCTGGCTGCAGTGGGCGCGGGCCGACTTCTACAACCCCATGAGCCAGATGGTGGTCAAGCTGACCAACCCGCTGGTGGTGCCCCTGCGCCGCGTCATCCCGGGTTTTGGCGGGCTGGACATGGCCTCTGTGCTGCTGGCGCTGCTGATCGCCTTTGGCAAATTGGTCCTGCTCAAGAGCATGAATGTGCTGCAGGCGGACTGGCTCACTCTCTGTCTGTTTGCGACGCTCACCGTGCTGAAGAAAGCGGGTTCCATGATCTTCTGGATCCTGCTTATCCGCGCCATCCTGAGCTGGGTCAGCCAGGGTCGCAACCCCATTGAATACGTGATGCACCAGCTCACTGAACCCTTCCTGGCCCCCATTCGCCGCATCCTGCCTGCACTGGGCGGGCTGGATCTCTCCGTGCTGGTCGCCTTCATCGCGCTGCAGGCCATCAACTACCTGATGGGGGATCTGTTCGGCCAGTTGTGGTGGATGATCTGATGCCCGCTGTCCTGCTGGAAGGGGACGAGCTGGTGTTGCATCTGATGATCCAGCCCAAGGCGAGCCGGGATCAGATCATCGGATTGCACGGTGACGAGTTGAAAGTGGCCATCACGGCACCGCCGGTGGATGGTCAGGCCAACAGTCACCTGATCAAGTACCTGGCCAAGCAGTGCAAGGTGGCCAAGGGGCAGGTTCGCATCCTGCGGGGGGAGCTGGGTCGGCACAAGACGGTCGCCATCGACGCGCCAAAACAGATCCCCGCCGAGATTGCCGCTCTGCTCGATAATCAGGGTTGATACGAGAGGGATGACATCATGAAAACAGCCTGGATGAGTTGCCTGCTGGCACTCCTGATGACGCTGCCGCTGCGGGCTGAGCAGATGCAGGAGCTGGGCCCCTGGAAAGTGCACTACAGCGCGTTCAACTCCAGCTTCCTCACCCCCGAGGTAGCCAGGACCTATGGCCTGGAGCGCAGCCGCTATAACGGCATCGTCAATATCGCGGTGCAGAACAAGCAGGGGGTGGCACAGGCGGTGGGGATCAGCGGCGAAGCCCGCAATCTGACCGGCACCCTTCGCCCCCTGAATTTTCAGGAGGTGAAAGAGGGGAATGCCATCTATTACCTGGCAGTGCTGCCCTATCGCAATGAGGACACCTACCAGTTCACCCTGAAGATCATGGGAGAGGGGCAGCAGCAGACGCTGACCTTCCAGCAGACCTTCTACGTCGACTAGATTGCAGGGTGAATGCAGATGCCCTGCCCCCACGGGGGCGGGGCATTTTTTTGCCCGGTGAACCGGTACTCGACGTCAGTGGCTGGCCAGGGGATAGGTAAACAGGGCCAGGTGGGCGAAGTTGAACAGGAAGTGGAGCAGGATGGCGACACTGAGGCGCCCGCTCAGCTGGAACGCCAGGCCATAGCAGGCCCCCGCCAGCGCGGCGAACAACACCAGCAACGGGCCACCGGCAAGATGGGCTGCGCCGAACAGCAGGCTGGCGACCAAAGACCTGCCCAGGGCGTGCTTCGGCTTGCCACCCCTTGCTGGATGCATCCCCGGAACAGCGCTTCTTCCGCCACGCAGGTGAACAGCAGGTTGTTGAACGCGAACAGCCACCACCAGTGGGGCAGTCCCGCTTCGGGTTTGAGGGCGCCCAGTTGCCAAGCGGTGATGAGCAGGGCCGCGAGCGGCAGGATGAGCAGGGCCAGCGGCCGCCAGCGCATCGTTCCACCCGGGCCGAGCAGGCCGGGGATGGCCAGCAGCAGGGCGAAGAAAATGAGCGGCTTGTCCAGATTGAGGTAGAGGGTGAAGGGCACGCTGGCCGGGCCCGCCTGTACCTTGTCGAGCACCCTGAGATTGTCAAAGCCGGGCACCAGATGCAGCGTCAGGGCGAGGGACCACAGCAGTACCAGCGTCAGTGCGACGCCGCGCCAGGGTGGGGGCAGGGTGGGGGTACGCCAGGCCAGCAGCAGACCGGCGAGGCTGACAAGAGCGGCGAGGGGCGCGAGTCGCTCAAGCCAGAGGGCGGTAAGCAGGGCAAGTCCCAGCAGGAGCATGCCGGGCCTGGTCCGGCGGGCGAGGCAGCAGAGTACGGCCAGCCCCAGGACGAGCCAGATGAGGATATCGGGGAGTGGTAACATCGAGTCTCCTTGTATGAATGAAGGGCGCACCTTAACGATCCCCATGGTCTGGTTCAAGGAAAAGGGGGTGGCCGAGACTGGCCGGCAGAAGACGCGCAATGAAAAGCCGGAGCTGGGCTCCGGCTTGGACGGCGGCAAGATGCCACCGAGAGAGGCGATGGCCTTCCCGTATCAGCGACCGGACTCGGCGATGACCCGGGTGATGATGTCGGCGCGTTTGCTGGCTTCCAGCTCGCCCAGGGCGATGAGACCGGCCTTGAAGATGACGTTCTTCGGCAGACTGACGTCATCCAGGGTGGTGATGGCCTCGACGTGCATGCCGTTCAGGCGGCTGGCATCGCGCGGGCTCAGGTTGACCTGGGTGTTCAGCACCTGCTTGCCCTTCTTCTTGGGCTGGGCGGGTTTCTTCGGTTGATCCAGCTCGTCTTCCGGCAGTTCGTCATCAAAATCGTAAATGGACATAGTCAATCCTGTTGGGTTGCAAGGGGCATGCTCGCCCGAATGGGGGTAATCAGCCCATATCCTCGTTGCGGATAAAGGCGCGCCAGGAGCCGAGTACCTGGGCAAAATCTTCCAGCCCGCACATGGCCAGCTGTTCATCATCGTAGTAGGCGAGATCGTCGAGATCCTCGTCCTGCTCGATATTGAGGACATTGGCCTTCACCTCGGCTTCCTCGTGGGTCAGCAGCAGGGAGTAGTCGCCCCCCAGCAGCCGGTATTCGGTGCGGGCCCGGCTGGAGAGCTGGTCGATGATGGCGAACAGCTCGTCGAGCTTCTCCTCATCCTTGCCCACCTCGTCGATCAACCACTGGCCGATGGCTTCATGGCCCATGGAGAACCGGGCGCGATAGCCACCGAACGGGTCGCGGCGAAATTCATAATCCATAGCGGAGTCCATATCGGAGGGTGAAACCACCACGGCGCAAAGCGGCATGATGCCGGATCATTGATCCATGGTGGGGCACTGATAGCGTAAAGTGGCCTATTCTAGCGATCCCCCCCGCGCTTGTCTTGATGATGTGGGATCTTTAACGGGTGATCCCGGTGATGGCGCACGCCGGGGACCCTGTCAACGAATGGTATGGAGAGGCAATGCAGCTCAACGACGCGCTCGCGCATCAGATAGTCAGCCGGGCGATGAAGATCCTGTCGTTCTCGGTCAATGTCATGGATGAGCGGGGACTCATCATTGCGTCCGGCAATCCGGAGCGGCTGCACCAGCGCCACGAGGGGGCCGTGCTGGCCCTGACCGAGAACCGGGTGGTAGAGATAAGCGAGGCCACCGCCCGGGAGCTCAAGGGGGTGAGGCCCGGCATCAACCTGCCCATCGCCTATCAGGGGGAGCTGCTCGGCGTCATCGGCATCTCGGGGGATCCGGACATCGTGCGTGCTTACGCCGAGCTGGTGCGCATGACCGCCGAGCTCATCCTGGAACAGGCGGCACTCACCGAGCAGTTGCAGTGGGACAAGCGCCACAAGGAGGAGCTGGTGTTGCAGCTCATTCGCGGCGAAGGGCGGGCCGATCAACTGCAACAGGTGGCCCGCTTCCTCGAGCTGGATCTCGCCCAGCCCCGGGTGGTGGCCGTGCTGGCGCTGGAGGAGGCCGAGCCCGCCCAGGTGAGGGAGCTGGTTCACCTGCTGGAAAACCCGGAGCGGGACAACCTGGTGGCCATCAACGGCCTGGACGAGATAGTGGTGCTCAAACCCGCCCAGCTCAGCGACGGCGTCTGGCAGTCGGCGCAGGAGCGCAACCGGATCCGGCAGCTGCTCTCCCGTATTCCCCATTTCAAGGTTCGCATTGGGGTGGGTGATTACTTCGCCGGCATCCCCGGGCTGGCGCTCTCCTACCAGACGGCGCGAGACACCTTGCGCCGTGGCATGCGCCAGTCGCCCCGCAAGCAGGTCTATTTCTTCGAGGATTACCGGCTCTCAGTGCTGCTCGGCACCCTGGCGGACTCTTGGCAGGCGGATCAGCTGCGGGCTCCGCTGCAAAAGCTGGCGCAGGAGGACACAAAGGGAACGCTGCAAAAGACGCTGCGCCAATATTTCTTGCAGGATTGTGATCTGCATCCCTGTGCCGAAGCCCTGTTCATTCACCCCAACACCCTGCGTTATCGACTGACCCGGATAGAGCAGATAACCGGTTTGAATTTCAACAAGTTAGATGACAAGTTTCTGCTCTATCTCGGGCTCAGTCTCGATAGCTGATCTGTCTTTTCCAACAAAAATGCAAGGCTGGTAAATGCTTTTTTTGGTTTTATGGCCAAAGCATTCCAGGCGGGGATCCCCATAATGGCGCCACTCATTACAACAACAAGGTGCCCGTCATGATCCCAGTCTCCGCGCTCGGCGCGCTCGCCGCGCTTTCCATCGCCATCTTCCTCATCCTGAAGAAGGTGCCGCCTGCTTACGGCATGATTGTCGGTGCCCTGGCCGGTGGCCTGATCGGTGGCGCCGACCTGACCCAGACCGTCGCCCTGATGATCGGCGGCGCCCAGGGGATCACCACGGCAGTGATGCGGATCCTGGCGGCGGGTGTGCTGGCCGGGGTGCTCATCGAATCGGGCGCCGCCACCACCATCGCCGAGACCATCGTCAAGAAACTCGGCGAAACCCGCGCCCTGCTGGCCCTGGCGCTGGCCACCCTGATCCTGACCGCGGTCGGCGTCTTCGTGGACGTGGCCGTCATCACGGTCGCCCCCATTGCGCTGGCCATCGCCCGCCGCGCCGATCTCTCCAAGGCGGCCATCCTGCTGGCGATGATAGGCGGTGGCAAGGCGGGCAACGTCATGTCTCCCAACCCCAACGCCATCGCGGCAGCCGACGCCTTCCACCTGCCTCTCACCTCGGTGATGGCGGCGGGCATCATTCCCGGCCTGTTCGGTCTGGTGATGGCCTACTGGCTCGCCAAGCGCCTCAACAACCGGGGCAGCAAGGTGGCAGCCGACGAGGTAGTGAGCTTTGACGGTGCCAAGTTGCCCGGCTTTGCCGCCGCCATCAGTGCGCCCCTGGTCGCCATCCTGCTGCTGGCCCTGCGTCCCATCGCCGGCATCGTGGTGGACCCGCTCATTGCGCTGCCCCTCGGCGGCCTGGTGGGGGCCCTGATGATGGGCAAGTTCACCAAGGTGAACCAGTTTGCCGTCTCGGGCCTGGCCCGTATGGCGCCGGTGGCCATCATGCTGCTGGGGACGGGGACCCTGGCGGGTATCATCGCCAACTCCGGCCTGAAAGATGTGCTCATCAGCGGCCTGACCGCTTCCGGTCTGCCCTCCTATCTGCTGGCCCCCATCTCCGGTGCCCTGATGTCGCTGGCGACCGCCTCGACCACGGCCGGGACCGTGGTGGCCTCCAACGTGTTCAGCGCCACTCTGATTGAACTGGGGATCAGCAGCCTGGCAGGGGCCGCCATGATCCACTCCGGCGCCACCGTGTTTGACCACATGCCCCACGGCTCCTTCTTCCATGCCACCGGCGGCAGCGTCCACATGGGCGTCGGCGAGCGACTCAAGCTCATCCCCTACGAAACCGCGGTCGGTCTGACCGTCGCCGTTGTCTCCACCCTGATGTTTGGCGTGTTTGGCCTCGCCTAAGGAACTGATATGAAAATTGTGATCGCCCCCGATTCATTCAAGGAGAGCCTGAGCGCCATGGCGGTGGCCGATGCCATCGAGGCCGGTTTCAAGCAGGTGCTGCCGGATGCCACCTACGTCAAGCTGCCCATGGCCGATGGCGGCGAGGGGACGGTGCAGTCTCTGGTGGATGCCACCGGTGGTCGCATCCTGCCGGTCGAGGTGACCGCCCCCCTCGGCAACAGGGTACAGGGCTTCGTGGGCCTGCTGGGGGATGGCAAGCGCGCCGTCATCGAGATGGCGGCGGCCTCCGGCCTCCATCTGGTGGCGCCCGAGCTGCGCAATCCGCGGCTCACCTCCAGTGTCGGCACCGGGGAGCTGATCCTGGCCGCGCTGGAGATGGGGGTGAACCACCTCATCCTCGGCATCGGCGGCAGCGCCACGAATGATGGCGGTGCCGGCATGATCCAGGCACTCGGCGGCAAGCTCCTGAAAGCAGATGGTACCCCCATTGCGCCGGGCGGTGCCGGTCTGGCCGAGCTGGCCACCATCGACCTGAGCGGGCTGGATCCACGTCTGACCGGACTCACCATCGAGGTGGCCTGCGACGTGGACAATCCGCTGTGCGGCCCGAAAGGGGCGTCCGCCGTGTTCGGTCCGCAGAAGGGGGCAACTCCCGAGATGGTGGCCGAGCTGGATGCCAATCTGGCCCGTTACGCGGACTGTATCGAGCAGGCGCTCGGCAAGCAGGTGAAGGAGATCCCGGGAACGGGGGCCGCAGGCGGCATGGGGGCAGCCCTGGTGGGGCTGCTCGGCGCCGAGCTCAAACCCGGCATCCGGATCGTCATCGAGGCGCTGAATCTGGCTAAGGCGGTGGCCGATGCGGATCTGGTCATCACCGGCGAGGGCCGCATCGACAGCCAGACCATCCACGGCAAGACGCCCATCGGGGTGGCTCGCTGTGCCAAGCAGTTCGGTAAGCCGGTGATCGGCATCGCCGGATGCCTCACCGATGACTGCGGCGTGGTGCACGAGCACGGGCTGGATGCGGTGTTCGCCGTGGTCAATCGGGCCATGTCCCTGCCGGAGGCGCTGGCCACCGCCACCACCAACCTGCAGCTCACGGCCCGCAACGTGGCGGCTCTCTACCTGCTGCGCAAATGACCCTCTCTCCTGGCCGATGCGGTGCATCGGCCTGACCCTGCCCCGTGCAGCAGAGTGAGCGGCCCGGCGTGGCACCTCTGACGCACTTGCCGATCCTTGGGTCGGCTTTTTTTATTATCCTGCTGTCTTTCATATGGTTTTTGTATTCTGACAAGGGGCTTTGCGGCATAGTGATCTCCCGACAGTGAGGGAGCCACGAGAAACAAGGCCCGCCTGAGGGAGGGCTTCCCATTCCGGGGGGCAATGTGCGAGGTGCGAGCCATGATCCTGCTGACCCTGGGGGTGGTGTTGTTCACCCTGACTCATCTTTACCCCTGTTTTGCGGCACAGCACCGCGCCCGTCTGCGGGCTCGGCTGGGGGAGAACCGCTACAAGGGGCTCTTCTCGCTGCTGGTGTTCGTCGCCATCGGCTGCATCCTCGCAGGCTGGCGCAGTGCCAGCCCCATGCCTCTCTATTTTCTGCCTGTCTGGGGGCCCACCCTGGTGATGGGGATCATGCCGATCGCCCTTGTCCTGCTGTGCGCGGGGCAGGGGGCCAACCATTTCCGCCGTTGGCTGGTGCATCCCCAGCTGCTCGGGGTGCTGCTCTGGTCGGGGGCCCATCTGGCGGTGAACAGCGAGGCGCGCTCCCTGGTGCTGTTTGGCGGGCTCGGTCTCTGGACACTCATCAGCATCGTCTGGATTTCGATGCGGGAGTGGGGTCGTCACCCCCGTGCCGCCGCCACCTGGCAGGGGACGGGGATCAGTCTGGGGGCGGGGCTGGCCCTCACGGCTCTGCTTATCTTCTGGGGACACGGCTGGCTGACCGGGATCCCCCTGCACTGATCCCTGAACCAGATTCCAGGGTCTTGCGGATGATGGACAAAACAATGGGAGTCACGTCGATGAAATGGTTCACCCTGCTGCTGATGCTCGGCTCGGGCGCGGTCTCTGCCGCCTGCCCCGATTACTTCAACGTGGAGATGCGGGAGCTCAACAGCACCCAGCGCCACAACCTCTGCCAGTTGACCGAGGGCAAGGTGGTGCTGGTGGTCAACACCGCCTCCTACTGCGGTTACAGCGGTCAGTTCCGGGATCTGGAAGCCCTCTATCAGGGCTACAAGGAGAAGGGACTGATGGTGTTGGGCTTCCCCTCCAACGATTTCTGGCAGGAGGCGGGCAACGAGAACAAAACCGCCGAGGTGTGCCGCCGGGACTACGGGGTGACCTTCCCCATGTTCAACCGGGTGGCGGTGCGGGGTTCGGATGCGGTGCCGCTGTTCAAGGGGCTGGCCGCGGCTGCCGACGGTGATGCGCCCAACTGGAACTTCCACAAGTACCTGGTCGGGCGGGACGGCAAGCTGATTGCGAGCTATGGCGCCAACCAGAATCCGTCGGATGATCCTCTCAAACAGCAGATCATCGATGCCCTGGGGCACTGACCCTACCCCATGGCGGGCCGCTCTGGAATAATGCGGCCCCGCCATCCACTCCGGTGACTCCGTGCTGCAACGTCTTCCCCAAATGGTGATCTTCGATGCCCTGGTTCGTGAACAGGGTATCTCGGCGGCTGCGCGCCGCCTCGGGGTCTCCAAATCCCACATCAGCAAGCAGCTCGCCCTGCTGGAAACCGCGCTCGGCGCCCAGCTGGTACAGCGCACTACCCGCCGTTTCGGGCTCACCGAACTGGGTCAGGAGTATGCCCGCCACTGCCGCGCTCTGGTAGCGGTGGCACTGGAGGCGGAGTCCATGGTGGCGGAGCGCCGTGGCAAGGTGAGCGGCGTGCTCCATCTGGGGGTTGGTCAATCCTTCGGGCGGTTGCACGTGATCCCGCGCCTCAAGGCGTTTCAGGCACGTTATCCGGATCTGGAGCTGGAGGTGTCCCTGTTCGATCACCGCACCAATCTGGTGGATGAGGGGCTGGATCTCTGGATCACCACCTACGAGGACAAACCCGAGTCCCTGGTAGGGCAGCGACTGGCAGACATCGGTTTCGTACTGGTGGCCTCGCCGGATTATCTGCTGAGTCACGGCACGCCACTGCACCCCAGAGATCTGGCCCATCACAATTGCATCACCTACCAGAGCCGGGAGCGGCGCTACCACGAGTGGTCATTTCGCCAGGGCAAGGAGCGCCAGACGGTGCAGGTGGCGGGCAACTATCGGGTGGATCTGGCGGAAGCGGTGCGTGACGCCGCCCTGGCCGGGCTCGGCATCGCCTATGTGGCCAACTACCTGCTGGACAAGGAGCTGCAATCTGGTCAGCTCATCCCTCTGCTGCCCCAGTGGCAACCGAACCAGAAGATGGCGGTGCACGCCGTCTATGCCAGGCGAGAGCATCTGGATCCCAAAATCCGGTTGTTCATCGACTTCCTCAAGGAGAGCTTCGGACCCGGGCCCTACTGGGCGCAGCGACTCGCACCCTGGCTCGGGGGGAAATTGTCCGGCACCGAGGAATAATCGTTTCCATAAAAGAACACTGGCGTGAGTGCGGTTTCAAAGTTGTGTCAAATCAGTCAGTTGGCGCAACCGATATCGTGCAAACGTTTTTGCTAACAGGGTTGTAACCCGGCAGGGTTGCGGCGGTGAGGGGAGGGGAGCAGAATCCGCGCCCATCTTCAGCCTCACTGGATGGAATCCCCATGATTGCCCTGCTTGGTATCCTGAGCATCCTGGCCCTGGCCGCACTCTGCTCTGATAATCGTCGTCGTATCCCGTTGCGAACAGTGGGCTTTGCCCTCTGCCTGCAAGTGCTCTTCGCCGCCCTGGTGCTCTGGCTGCCCGCCGGTCAGCAGGTATTGAACGGTGTCAGCGAGAGCGTCAGCAGCGTCATCGGCTACGGCCAGGAGGGGATTGCCTTCCTGTTCGGGGATCTGGCCAAGTTCAAGCTGGGCTTCATCTTCGCCTTCAACGTGCTGCCGGTGATCATCTTCTTCTCCGCGCTGATCGCCATCCTCTATCACATCGGCCTGATGCCCAAAGTGATCGCCCTGCTCGGCGGCGGCCTGCAGAAATTGCTGGGCACCGGCCGCGCCGAGAGCCTCTCTGCCACCGCCAACATCTTCGTCGGCATGGTGGAAGCGCCGCTGGTGGTCAAACCCTATCTCTCCAGGATGTCCGATTCCCAGTTCTTTGCGGTGATGAGCTGCGGGCTGGCCTCGGTAGCCGGCGGCACCCTGGTGGGCTACGCCAGCATCGGGGTCGAGCTGAAATACCTGATTGCGGCGGCCTTCATGTCCGCCCCTGCCGGGCTTGCCATGGCCAAGATCCTGGTGCCGCCCGCCGCGCAAGAGGAAGATCACCACGAAGACGTGGAGATCCCCCGCGCCACCAACGTCATTGAAGCGGCCGCCGATGGCGCCATGGCGGGTCTCAACATCGCCGTCGCCGTGGGGGCGACCCTGCTGGCCTTCGTCGGCGTGATCGCCCTGCTCAACGGCCTGCTGGGCTGGGCCGGCGACCTGGTGGGGCTGGAGCTGAGCTTCCAGATCATCCTGGGCTGGCTGTTTGCCCCCGTCTCCTGGCTCATCGGCGTCCCCTGGGATCAGGCCCAGGCGGCCGGTGCCCTGATCGGCACCAAGATCGTCATCAACGAGTTCGTCGCCTTCATCGCCCTGGTGCAGGATCAGACCCTGAACGAGTCGAGCAAGGCCATCGTCACCTTCGCCCTGTGCGGTTTCGCCAACATCTCTTCCATGGCGATCCTCATCGGCGGCCTGGGGGCCATGGTGCCGGAGCGCAAGTCTTTCATCGCCCGTTACGGCATGCGCGCCATCCTGGCGGGGGTGCTGGCAAACCTGATGAGTGCCTCCCTGGCAGGCTTGTTCCTCGCCCTCTGATAGACCCTGGAAGTCAGCACCTTCCGGTCATTGCCCGCTTCGGCGGGCTTTTTTGCACCCGCTTGCAGGCAAAAAAAGCGCCTCTGGGGAGGCGCGGGGAAAAGACAGATTGGAAGCGTCACATGGGTGCCACCTGAATGAGGGATGAGCCGTCCCATTCAAGTGTGAAGCCATGATGCCTGATGCTCTCTGAAGCGCTTCTGAGGCGATTCTTCATACTGTGTTCATTTTCAAAGTGCTGCGATAATGTGATTTTTAAATGTTTGATGCTGAAATAGAATAAATAATCAGTGATTTATTTTGTTGTGCGACTCAAAGGAAAGATGAATCGGGACGGTGGGCACGCTCCTGCCATGGGGCGGATCTGGCGGCAGATTATCCCGGTGCCGGCTCAGCGCATCACGTAACCATGCTGCCAGATGGCAAACAACCAGCATGTGATGGGGGTGTTGCCCGTCATGGGCAGTGCAACGCCGCCTGCGGTCTGCTGTTGGGACCAGCAACTCACATGTGATGGAGATGCCGCTCGTCAGAGGATCCGCGCGAGTGGCCTGTGGTCTGTGGTGCCTGCACCCGCAACCCGCATTTGACAGGAGGCGCGCCCTTTCATGGGGTCAGCGCGAAGTGGTCTGCGGTCTCCTGCTCCAGTGCCAGCAACCAGCGCTTGATGGGGATGCCTCCCCCGTAGCCGGTCAGTTCACCGCTGCGCCCTATGACCCTGTGGCAGGGCACTATGATGCTGAGGGGATTGCGGCCGTTGGCGGCGCCCACCGCCCGCACGGCCCTGGGGTTGCCGATGGCCTCTGCAATCTGGAGGTAGCTGACGGTCTCGCCATAGGGAATGTCGCACAACGCCTGCCACACGGCCTGCTGGAATGGTGTGCCCGTGGCGGCCAGGGGGAGATCGAAGCGCCGCAGGCGGCCAGCAAAGTAGGCGGCAAACTGCTCGACGAAGGGGGCCAGGGCGGCATCATCCCGCTGCCACTCCGGTTGCGGCAGGACGGGGCGCTCCCCTTGCATGAATTCCACGTGGCGCAGCCCGGCCCCATCGATGGCGATGAGCAGGGGCCCCTTGGCACATTCACAAAAGCTGTACTGCATTCTCTTGTCCTCGGGCTTGTGGCAGGTCACTCCAGCACGGGCTTGCCGCGGGTGGATTTGATCTCTCCCTTGCGTTTCTTGGCATCGACCCGCTTGCGTTGGGAGCTGCGGGTCGGCTTGGTGGCGTGGCGGGCCTTGGGGCGCCACGCGGCTTTTTTCAGCAGCTCGGTCAGGCGGCTCATGGCCTCCTTGCGATTCATGTCCTGGCTGCGATGGGTCTCGACCCTGATCTGGATGAAGCCGTCGTGAACCCGGCTGTCGCTGAGCCGCTCCAGTCCCTCCTTGTAGAGCGGCGGCAGGCTGGGGGAGTCGCGATAATCGAAGCGCAGCCAGACGGCGGAGTCGGTCTTGTTGACGTGCTGGCCGCCATTGCCCTGGGCCCGCATGGTCTGGAATTGCAGTTCATGCCAGGGGATGATCACGCTGTTGGAGATGACTAACATGGGGTGATGCTCTCATTTGGTGCATCAAGGGAGTCTGGTGCAGCTTGGTGCCTCATTATGGGGCGAGATGCGCTTCCTTGGTGATCCTGAGCCTTTCTGGCTCAGAGTGTCATATCTATCTATATGAAAATAAACGATAAAAATACTTGGCACAAGAATTGATGACCCATTCGTGACATACCATGGATTGGGAGCAACCAGATGAAGCTGATTACTGCGATTATCAAACCTTTCAAGTTGGACGACGTGCGCGAGGCCATCGCCAACTTGGGGGTGGAAGGCCTGACCGTCTCCGAAGTGAAGGGTTTTGGTCGCCAGAAGGGGCACACCGAATTATACCGGGGGGCCGAGTACCAGGTCGACTTTCTGCCGAAGGTGAAGCTGGAGATCGCCACCGCAGACGAGAACGTCGAAGGGGTGATCGAGGCCATCTGCAAGGCGGCCTATACCGGCAAGATCGGTGACGGCAAGATTTTCGTCTATGACCTGCTGCAAGCGGTGCGTATTCGTACTGGTGAGAGCGACGACGAGGCGCTCTGAGTACGCTCCTTTGCCCGGCCGGGTCGGGCAAAGGTCCGGGCAGGTTCTGCCGACAGTGTGAATGGGTGGTCGTCGAAAGACCGGATGGGATTCCATCCGGTCTTTTTGTTTGGCCGCTGATTAAATAGATCGTTCCAACCCAGCAAACCGCCTTGATCCTCTCCTCCCGATTCATGCAGAATGCAAACGAAAATAGTTATCACTCTTTACGCAGACAAGGAACGGATGATGAAAATGAAGATGTTGGCACTGGCTTTCTCCACGCTTGTCGCCCAGTCGGCGTTCGCCGCCCAGGAGGTAAACGTCTATTCGAACCGTCAGGATGAGCTGATCAAGCCCATCATCCAGCAGTTCGAGAAGGAGACCGGGATCAAGGTCAATGTGGTGTTTGCCAAAGAGGGGCTGAACGAGCGTCTGGAACGGGAAGGCAAGCTCTCTCCGGCCGATCTGATGCTGACCGTGGACATCAGCCGTCTGACCGAGCTGGTGGACAAGGACCTGGTGCAGCCGGTGGACAGCAAGACGCTGCAGGAGAACATCCCCTCCATCTATCGCGATCCGGACAACCGCTGGTTCGCCCTGACCACCCGGGTGCGTGCCATCTACTCCAGCAAGGAGCGTCTTGGCAAGCTCGACACCATCCGCTACGAAGATCTGGTCAAGCCTGAATTCAAAGGAAAAATTTGTACCCGTAGCGGCAAGCACGAGTACAATGTGGCGCTGGTTTCGT
The DNA here is from genome assembly GCF_017939245.1 of Aeromonas sp. PrichA-15. Taxonomy (NCBI): domain Bacteria; kingdom Pseudomonadati; phylum Pseudomonadota; class Gammaproteobacteria; order Aeromonadales; family Aeromonadaceae; genus Aeromonas; species Aeromonas sp. PrichA-15. The sequence continues at coordinate 22,174 of NZ_JAGKRH010000031.1, forward strand.
CCATGATTGCCCATCACGGCATGGCGGATACCAAGACCTGGCTGGAAGGGGTCAAGGCCAACCTGGCGCGCAAGCCCCAGGGCAACGACCGTGATCAGGTCAAGGCGATCAAGGACGGCATCTGTGATGTCTCCCTGGGCAACAGCTATTACCTGGGTGCCATGTTGAAGGACCCGGCGCAGAAGTCCTGGGCCGACGCGGTGGAGATCAACTTCCCGAACCAGGGTGATCGCGGTGCCCACGTCAACGTGAGCGGCGTGGCCATGACCAAGTATGCCAAGAACAAGGACGCAGCACAGAAGCTGATGGAGTTCCTCTCCGGGGATACCGCCCAGCACATGTATGCGGATGTGAATGCCGAGTACCCGGTCAAGGCAGGGGTCGAGCCTTCTGCCATGGTCAAGTCCTGGGGCACGTTCAAGTCTGACCCCATGCCGGTCAGCGATTATGCCAAGCACCGCAAGGACGCCTTGCAACTGCTGGATGAAGTGAAATTCGACTTGTAATCAGATGGGGCCAACGGCCCCATCAACTTCTGTGGACTCATGAAACATTTTGGATGGATTGCCGGCAGCTGGGTCACCGCTCTGCTGCTGGGTTTGCCGGTACTCGCCCTGCTCTTCTCCGCCTTCTCGGCTGATGGGGAACTGTTTGCCCACCTCGCCGATACCGTACTGCCCGACTATCTGCGAAACACGTCCGGCCTGGTGCTGGGGGTGGTCTGCCTCAGCCTGCTGTTCGGAGTGCCCACCGCCTGGCTGGTGGCCATGTGCGAGGTGCCGGGGCGCCGCGCCCTGCAATGGGCGCTGATGCTGCCCATGGCGATGCCCTCCTATATCGTTGCCTACGTCTATACCGACCTGCTCGACTACTCGGGCCCGCTGCAGGCGGGGCTGCGTGCCCTGTTTGGCTGGCAGGGACCGACCGACTACTGGTTCCCGGCCATTCGCTCCCTCGGGGGCGCCGCCTGGGTGCTGGCGCTGGTGCTCTTCCCCTATGTCTATCTGCTGGCACGGGCCTCCTTCCTGGAGCAGTCGGTCAGCCTCATTCACTCCAGCCGTCTGCTCGGCTGCACCCCCTGGCAGAGCTTTCGCCGCCTGAGCCTCCCCCTGGCCCGCCCGGCCATCATGGTGGGGGCATCTCTGGTCGCGATGGAAACTCTGGCGGACTTTGCCACCGTCCACTTCTTTGCCATCAACACCCTGACCACCGCCATCTACGACACCTGGCTCGGCTACGGCAGCCTGGCGACCGCCGCCAAGCTCTCCTGTCTGATGCTGCTGGCGGTGGTGCTGCTCATCGCGCTGGAGCGCCGCTCCCGCCAGCGCCAGCAGGTGTTCCAGAAGTCCATGGGCTTCGAGCAGCCCCTGCGTTACCCCCTCGGGGGCCTGAGGGGCCTGAGGGGCGTGCTGGCCGGGCTCTGGTGCTGGGGCCTGGTGCTGGCGGGGTTTGCCCTGCCGTTCGTCATCCTGCTCGATTACGGGGTGCGTTACTTCGCGCTGTCGTGGACGCCCGAATTCGTGCGCTTTGCGGGCAACAGCCTCGCCATCTCGGCCCTGACCGCCCTGCTGGCCATGGCCATTGCCCTGCTGCTCGGCTTCTTCCGTCGCCTCGATGGGGGGACTCGCAGCCTGCTGCCCCTGCGCCTCGCCGCCATGGGCTATGCCATGCCGGGGACCGTGCTGGCCATCGGCGTGCTGGTGCCGCTCACGGCCCTTGATTTTGGCATCAACGATCTGGCCGAGTGGCTCGGGATGCCGGGCCCCGGTCTGCTCCTGACCGGCACCCTCACCGCCATCGTGTTCGGCTATCTGGTGCGCTTCGTCGCCATCGCCATCGGGTCGGTGGAGAGCAGCATGAGCAAGATCTCCCCCAGCCTCGACATGGCGGCCCGCTCTCTGGGGCAGGGGGCGGGCGGCATGCTGCGTCGCATTCACCTGCCGCTGGTACGCCGCGGCCTCTTTGCCGGCGCCATGCTGGTGTTCATCGAATCCATGAAGGAGCTGCCCGCCGCCCTGCTGCTGCGGCCGTTCAACTTCGAAACCCTGGCGACCCACGTCTATCAGTTCGTCTCGGACGAGATGCTGGAGCGGGGGGCGCTCGGTGCCATCGTCATCGTGCTGGTGGGGCTGATTCCCCTGCTGTGGATAAACCGTACCCTGGATGGTCCAGGCCATTGAGCGGCCCCGTCCGGCATCACTACGCGAGAGGAAAAGAACCTTGTCCTGCCTGAATGTCGAGAAGGTCAGCTGTCACTACAATGGCCGCCCCGTGCTGGAGCAGCTCTCCCTGCAGGTGGCCGACAACGAGATCGTCTGTCTGCTGGGGGCCAGCGGCTGTGGCAAGACCACGCTGCTCAAGGCGGTGGCCGGTCTGCTGCCCCTGGCCCAGGGGGAGATCCGGCTGGGAGAGACCCTGCTCGATGCCCCCGGCGTGAGTGTGCCGCCGGAGGCCCGCCATATCGGCATGATCTTCCAGGATTACGCTCTCTTTCCTCACCTGACGGTGGCCGAGAACGTCGGCTTCGGCCTGACCGGGCAGGATCGCGGCAGCCGCCTGCAGCAGGTGGAAGAGGCGCTGGCGCTGGTCAACCTGCAGGGATTGGGGGAGCGCTATCCCCATCAGCTCTCCGGCGGCCAGCAGCAGCGGGTGGCCATCGCCCGCGCCCTGGTGTGCAAGCCGCGCCTGATGCTGCTGGACGAGCCCTTCTCCAACATCGACACCCAGGTGCGGATGAAGCTGATCCTCGAGATCCGCACCCTGCTCAAACAGCAGGGCATTGGCGCCATCTTCGTCAGCCACAGCAAGGAAGAGGCCTTCGCCTTCGCCGATCGGCTGGCCCTGTTTCGCGCCGGTCGCATCGAGCAGGTGGGGGAGCCGGAGCAGCTCTATCGCCGCCCCGGGAACCGCTTCGTGGCGGAGTTTCTCGGCGGGGTCAACTATCTGGCGGCCGAGGTGGTGGACAGCCACTGCGTGCAGACCCTCCTTGGAACCATCTGCGGTCAGGAGCCCCATGGCCGCGCGGTGGGGGAGCGGCTGCAGCTCATGCTCAGACCCCAGCAGTTGGCGCTGACGGCGGCGGATGACGGTGAGCTCCGGGTGCGTGAGCAACAGTTCCTGGGCCATCACTGCCGGGTACTGGTGGAGTGTGGCGGCCAGCAACTGGAAGCCAGCATCGGTGAGCCTCTGGAAGGGGAGCGCGCGCGGGTGACCGTGGCGCCTCATGCCCTGGTGTTGTTTGACCCCTTGCCCTGAGTGCGTGGTATTGTCGTGAAATCAATGAACTGGAAGCGCGCTGGTTTATAATCGCGCCACGCCCATAGCCAACGCACTTGGAGAGAGACATGAAAGCCCAAGCCGGGATCTGCGCAGAGCCGAATCTGCACGCCCTCTATCTGATGTTCAATCGCACCGGTGACGCCGCTGCCCTGACCTCCCGCCTGGCCAGCCTGCCAGCACTCTGGGAGGCGGTGAGCGCCGACTTCCCCGATGCTGCCTTCAGCGGTCTGGTCGCCGTCGGGGCCGACGCCTGGGATGATCTCTATCCTGCCGCCCGGCCGCCCCAGTTCCGCGGTTTCATGGCGCAATCCGCCAACGGTCAGGAGGCCCCCAATACCCCGTTCGATCTGTTCGTGCAGTTGCGTGCTGATCGGGTGGACGTGCTGCATCATGCCGGTCATCGCGTCATGGCCCTTCTGGCCGGGCTTGTTGAATTGGCCGAGGAAGTCCGCGGTTTTCGCAACCAGGATTGCCGGGATCTGACCGGTTTCGTCGACGGCACCGAGAACCCGCAGGATGAGCACCGCGCCGTGGTGGCGTTGCTGGACGGCGGCGAGTTCGCCGGTGGCTCCTACATCCACGTGCAGCGCTGGGTCCACGCCATGAGCGACTGGGAGAAGCTGGCCCTGAAGGAGCAGGAAGACATCATAGGCCGCACCAAAGTCGACAACATCGAATACGAGTCCGCCGACAAGCCGCTCACTTCCCACATCAAGCGGGTCAACCTCAAGACCCCGAAGGGGGAGTCCATGGAGATCCTGCGCCAGAGCATGCCCTGGGGCACCATGAGCGAGCAGGGGCTCTACTTCATCTCCTGCTGCCGCACGCCGCTGCACTTCAACGCCATGCTGGCCAGCATGTACAAAGGGGAAGGCAGCCACTTCGATCACCTGCTGCGCTTCACCCGGGCGGTGACCGGCGCGGCCTTCTTCGCCCCTTCCGTCGATTTTCTGGTGGCCGAGGGCAAATAAGCCCGGCCTGCCGACCGCTCAAAACAAAAAATCCCGGCCAAGGCCGGGATTTTTGTGCGGATCGCCCAAGGCGACCGGATCAGGGCGTCTGCTCGAACAGCTCGAGGGCGGAGAGGTAGAGCTCCTCGATGTCGGTATCGCTGGTCGGGGTGATGAAGATGGTGTCATCACCGGCGATGGTGCCGAGGATCCCTTCGGCCTTGCCGAGGGAGTCAAGCAGGCGGGCGATCAGCTGGGCTGCGCCGGGGCTGGTGTGGATCACCACCAGAGCGCCGTTGTGGTCGACATCCAGCACCAGGTTCTTGAGGGGGCTGGAGGTGGTGGGCACGCCCAGCTCCACCGGCAGACAGTAGACCATCTCCATCTTGGCATTGCGGGTGCGAACGGCGCCGAAGCGGCTCAGCATGCGCGAGACCTTGGATTGGTTGATGTTCTCGAAGCCCATCTCTTGCAGGGCAGTCACTATCTCTGCCTGGGAGCCGAAACGCTCCTCTTTCAGCAAGGCTTTAAAGGCCTTGGCCAGTTTTTCTTGCTTGTCGTTATGTTTCATCTTGGACTCACGAATGAGGGGAGTGACCGCCTGTCACGCTCAGGCGGCAGATACGAACAGCGCTGCTATTTTGCATTCATATGCCTGTTTTGGCAAGGAAGCGGCGCTTGTTCTGCATATTGATTCAAATATAGCTTGCATCAACTTATGCTGGCGCTAGAATCAGGACGAAATTTTGAAAACTTATTCAATTGGGCTGTATGGGTATCGAATTAATCGGCATCGAAAAATCCTGGCACAAGGTGCCGGTACTGCAGCAGGTGAGCTTTCGGACTGCTCCCGGCGAGACCTTGGTATTGCTGGGCCCGAGCGGGGCAGGCAAGAGCTCTCTGCTGCGCATGATGAACTTGCTGGACACGCCGGATGCCGGTGTGTTGCGCATCGCAGACTGTGAATTTTCTTTCCCGTCCAGCCTCTCTACTGCCGAATTCAACCGTCAGGCACAGGCGCTGCGCCGCAAGGTGGGCATGGTGTTCCAGCAGTACAATCTGTGGCCGCACCTCACCGTGATGGAGAATCTGATTGAAGCGCCCGTCAAGGTGCTCGGCATGAGCCGCGACGCGGCCATCGAGAAAGGGGCCTATTTGCTGGCCCAGCTGCAACTGGCCGACAAACGGGACGCCTGGCCCGCACGGCTTTCCGGTGGCCAGCAGCAGCGGGTCGCCATTGCCCGGACCCTGATGATGGATCCCCAGGTGCTGCTGTTTGACGAACCGACGGCTGCCCTGGATCCCGAAATTACCAAAGAGGTGGCGGAGATCATCCGCACTCTGAGCCAGACCGGCATCACCCAGGTGGTGGTGACCCACGAGGTGGAGTTCGCCCGCAAGGTGGCCAGTCAGGTGATCTATCTGGAGAAGGGGCGGATCATCGAATCCGGCACCGCCGCCATCTTCCAGTCCCCGCAAACCAGCCGGTTTGCCGAATTCTTGATGCATTGATATTGAGTCGATAAGGAAGCTGTCATGAAAAAGAGTCTGTTGCTGATCGCCGCCATGGGTCTGCTGAGCACTTCTGTGCTGGCCAAAGAGATCAAGTTCGCCACCGAGGCAACCTATGCGCCGTTCGAATACCTGGATGACAAGAACGAGTTCCAGGGCTTTGACATCGATCTGGCCCGCGCTGTCTGCGAGCAGGCCAAGCTGGAGTGCAGCTTCCACAACCAGGCCTTCGACAGCCTGATCCCCAGCCTCAAGTTCCGTCGCTATGATGCCGTCATCGCCGCCATGGACGTGACGCCGGAGCGGGCCGCCCAGGTCGACTTCTCCGACATCTATTACGAGAACTCCGCGGTGTTCGTCGCCAAGAAAGAGACCTTCAAGGGGCCGGACGATCTGGTGGACAAGACAGTCGGCGTGCAGAACGGTACTTCTCACCAGTCCTATCTGGTGGACAACTGGGTGAGCAAGGGTCTGCTGACCGTGCCCTACGCCAGCTACCAGAGCGCCTTCCTGGACATGATGAATGGCCGTACTGACGGCGTGTTTGCCGATACGGCGGTGGCCGCCGACTGGCTCAAGCAGCACAAGGAATACGCCGTGGTCGGTACCCCGGTGACCGACGCCAAGTACTTCGGTACCGGTTTTGGCATCGCGGTGGCCAAGGGCAACCAGGAACTGCTGACCCAGCTGAACAAGGGGCTGGCCGAGATCAAGGCCAACGGCACCTATCAGAAGATCTATGACAAGTACTTCGCGCAGTAAGCCATGTTGAGCCTGTTGTTGGATGCAGCCTGGATGACCCTCGGGCTGGCCCTGGCATCCCTGGTCGGTGGCATGGTGCTGGCACTGGCATTCAGTGCGGCTGAGTTGAGCAAGCAGCGTTGGCTGGTGTGGCCCGTGGCCACCCTGACCACCTTGATTCGTGGTCTGCCCGAGTTGCTGGTGGTGCTCTTCATCTACTTCGGCTCGACCCAGGTGCTGTTCCTCATCACCGGGGAGTATGTGGAGTTCAGCCCGTTCGCCTGCGGTGTGCTGGCGCTCTCCCTGCTGTTTGCGAGCTACGCCACCCAGACCCTGCGTGCCGCCCTCAATGCGGTGCCCCCTGGGCAGCGGCTGGCGGCGCAGGCGCTCGGCCTGGGCAAGGGGCACACCTTCTTTCGCATCGTGCTGCCCCAGGCCTGGCGTCACGCCCTGCCCGGGCTCGGCAACCAGTGGCTGGTGCTGCTGAAAGACACCGCTCTGGTCTCCCTCATCGGGGTGAACGAGATGATGCGTCAGGCACAGATGGCTTCGGCCAGCACCTATCAACCCTTCACCTGGTACGCCGCTGCCGCCCTCATCTATCTGGCTATTAGTCTGGTGAGTGAATTCGGTTTGAAGCAGGCGTCCCGCTATACCCGCCGTTACGGAGGCTGACCATGCAGGATTACCTGATGACCCTGCTGGGAGGGCTGGCGATCACCCTGCAGCTCACCGCGTTCAGCTTGTTGCTGGGCGTGCTGATGGCGGCCGGCATGACCTGGGTGCTGGAGCGTCGCATTCCGGTGGCGACCCAGCTGGTGCAGCTCTGGGTACTGGTCTTTACCGGTACGCCGCTGCTTATCCAGATCTTCCTCATCTACTACGGGCCTGGCCAGTTTGAATGGCTCAAGGCGGGGCCGCTCTGGCCGCTGCTCAAGCAACCCTGGTTCTGCGCCGTGCTGGCGCTCGGTTTCAATACCGCAGCCTACTCCATCCGGCTGTTCAAAGGGGCGCTCGACGCCATCCCCGCCGGTGAAGTGGAGGCCTGCCGTGCGCTCGGCTTCTCGGCCGGACAGACCCTGTGGATGAAGACCCGCCATGCCGCCCGTCGGCTGGTCCCCGCCTATTCCAACGAGGTGATCCTGGTGCTCAAGGGGAGTTCGCTCGCCAGTACCATCACCATCATGGACATCATGGGGCTGGCCCAGCGTCTCAACGCCCAGACCTATGACACCCTGGCGGTGTTCACCGTGGCCGGAGCGCTCTATATGACCATGAATGGATTGTTAACAATTGGTTTCCGCTGGTGTGAGCGTCGGGCACTGGCTTTCCAGTCCTGAAGCAGTCACATTTACCTCTTAATGATGAGGGAAGCACAGGAAATCTGTGTCTTTCCTCCCATTTATCGCATATTCCTCTCCGCTTTCATCGCCGCTTGTTCCCTGGCTCACAGAACCCGTGATTACAACTGTTATCAGATTGTTTTTTAGGAGGGGATCCTTTAAGGTGAGGCGCACAATAAGAATCAGCGTTAACCCAACTAGAAACAACCTTAAACCTACGCTTAGACATGGAGTTGATCATGAAAGTTGCCGTTCTGGGTGCCGCCGGTGGCATCGGCCAAGCCCTCGCTCTGCTGTTGAAAAACCGCCTGCCTGCCGGTTCCGAACTGAGCCTGTATGACATTGCCCCGGTCACTCCGGGCGTGGCGGCGGACCTGAGCCACATCCCGACTGACGTGAAAGTAAAAGGTTTCTGCGGTGAAGATCCGAGCCCGGCTCTGGTCGGCGCCGATGTCGTGCTGATCTCTGCCGGCGTGGCGCGCAAGCCCGGCATGGACCGTTCCGACCTGTTCAACATCAACGCCGGTATCGTCAAGAACCTGGTGGAAAAGTGTGCTGCTTCCTGCCCGAAAGCACTGATCGGCATCATCACCAACCCGGTCAACACCACGGTCGCCATCGCCGCCGAAGTGCTGAAGAAAGCCGGTGTCTATGACAAGCGTCGCCTGTTCGGCGTGACCACCCTGGATGTGATCCGTGGCGAGACCTTCGTGGCCGAAGCCAAGGGCCTGAACGTTGACAAGGTACGTGTCAACGTCATCGGCGGTCACAGTGGCGTGACCATTCTGCCGCTGCTCTCCCAGGTTGAAGGCGCCAGCTTCACCGCTGAGGAAGTGGCTGCCATGACCAAGCGCATTCAGAATGCCGGTACCGAAGTGGTGGAAGCCAAGGCCGGTGGCGGTTCCGCCACTCTCTCCATGGGTCAGGCAGCCTGCCGTTTCGGTCTGTCGCTCATCAAGGGTCTGCAAGGGGAAGCCAATGTCATCGAGTGTGCCTATGTGGAAGGCAACGGTGAGCACGCCACCTTCTTCGCGCAGCCGGTGCTGCTCGGCAAGAACGGTGTCGAAACCGTGCTGGACTACGGCAAGCTGAGCGCCTTCGAGCAGGAAGCGATGGACAGCATGCTGGCCACCCTGAAGGCTGACATCCAGCTGGGCGTCGACTTCGTCAAGTAAGTCTATACGTCGACCGCAAGGGGAGCCCAGGCTCCCCTTTGTCATTTTCGGGGTTGGGTGTAGCGGGCTAAGGAGATGGCCCTGGCTGCCGATAACAGAAGGCAGCAGGAGATCCCTATGATAAAACCAAGAACCCTCATCGCCATTATCGGTGTGTGCAGCTTCCCTTTGCAGGGTGCGGAGCCCACCTCGGCCGCTGCGCAACCCCAGTCGGCGGCGGTCACGGCCGCTCCCGTCCCGACGCCCTCGGCGGCCTTGCCATCGACCGCCCCGGTCCCAACACCGGTTGCGGAGCCCTCGGCCAGTCCGGCCACAGCACCGACGCCCTCGGCGGCCTTGCCATCGACCGCCCCGGTCCCAGCACCGGTTGCGGAGTCCTCGGCCAGTGTGGCCACAGCTCCCATGCCGTCAACCGCGATGCCGGCCGCTGCCGCCCCCGTGGCATCTGCCCCGGCCCCGGCGCCGCTGCCCAGGGCGACGACGCAGGCATCCGCTGCTGCGGGAGAGTTGCAGGCCGTGCCGCTCTATCGCCAGGACGAACTGCTCAACTTGATAGAGCAGGGGCGCCATCTGGCCCGGGTGAAGCAGGACAGGTGCCAGCTCACCCAGGATATCGAGGCGAGGGCCTCGGTGATGAAGATCCCTGCCTATCAGTTCCTCTGGGGAGACATGCTGGCCTGGGGAGTTTGCACCAAGCCGGATGCCCAGATCGGGGTGCAGTACATGTGGGAGGCCGCCAACCAGGGGCTGGCGCCGGCGCTGGAACAGCTTGGCCGCTATTACTGGAAGGGGATCCTGGTCCAGAAGGATCTGGTGCGGGCCGAGACCCTGATGCGGGAAGCCGCGAGCCTCGGCTTCTTGCGGGCACAGATGGAGTGGGTGGAGATGTTGCTGCAGGGCATGGGGAGTCCCCTGGATTATGAGGAGGCGTATCACTGGCTGCACGGCGCCGTCATCGGCGACAAGGCCATGCACCAGAAGGCGGCGAGCCTGCTCAGCCGGCTCGGCAACCGGATGCCCGCCAATGCCATCGCCCGTGCCAAGGCGATGCACTGAGTTCTGGTAGCCCGCTTTGATATTACAAGGCCCACGAAGCTGTGCTTGTGGGCCTTGTGCATTTTCCCGGTCAGGGGAGGGATCAGAGGCCCTGATGGGGGCCGAAGACCTCGTAGTGCATCCGCTCGGCAGGCACGCCCACATTCTCCAACTGAGCTTTGACTGCCTTCATGAACGGGACAGGGCCGCAGAAATAGTAGTGGGCGTCGGCCGGAATGAGGTCGGTGACCTGCTCCAGTGCCAGAGTGCCGCTGAAGTCGTAATCCTCTCCTTTGACATCCTGCTCCCCCGGCTCCCGATACCAGATCCGGCTCTCCAGTTTCCCGTGTTGCCTGCTCTTTGCCCGGATCTCGTCCCTGAACGCGTGGTGGGCGCCGTGTTCGCAGGCGTGAAGCCAGCGAATATCCACATCCGGGCCCTCGGCCAGCAAGTGGTTGAGCATGCTCAGCATGGGGGTGAGGCCGACCCCGGCGGAGATCAGCACCACGGGCGTGTCTGTCTCCTCTTGCAGGAAGAAGTCGCCGGCCGGCGGCATGATGTCGACCGTGTCACCGATGTGAAGATGATCATGCAACAGGTTGGAGGCCTGACCCCTGGGTTCGCGCTTGACGCTGATGCGGTAGTCGCGGCCATTGGGGGCGTCCGAGAGGGAATACTGGCGGATCTCCTGATGCTCGAGGGCGGGATGAACCAGCTTGATACTGAGATATTGCCCCGGTTTGAAACGCAACACGGGGTTGCCATCGAGGGGGGCCAGGACGAAAGAGGTGATGAGTTCACTCTCCTGACGCTTCTCCTTGATGATGAAAGGACGGGTTCCCTGCCAACCACCGTCCTGGCTTGCCTTCTCCCGATAGAGCTCGCTCTCCCGGCCGATAAAGATGTCGGCCAGCACACCGTACGCCTTGCCCCAGGCGGTAAGTACCTCCTCCGTGACAGCGTTGCCACCCATTTCTTTGAGCGTGGCCAAGAGATGACTACCCACAATGTGATATTGTTCCGGCTGGATCAGGAAACCCGTGTGTTTGTGGGCGATGCGTTCAACGGCTCCGGCCAGGGCTCCCAGATTGTCGATGTTTCTGGCATAGGCCGCCACCGCACTGAACAGTGCCAAGGGCTGTCCCCCGCTACGCTGGTGAGCCAGGTTGAAGAGATCCTTCAACTCGGGATTGTGGCTGAACATGCGCTGATAAAAGTGCCGTGTGAGGTCAGGGCCCGCCGATTCGAGCAAAGGAATGGTGCTCTTGATGACGGCGATGGTGGCTTGGTCTAACATAGGAGGTCCTTTCTAATTGAACATCTGGAATGTCACTTATTAAGTTGCATCCTAAATGTTTAATTGATCTGGATCAATCATCAATTCTTCGCGCTAGGCGCTACAGGCACTATGAGACTAACGAGCTATACCGATTTTGGATTGAGAGCCCTGCTCTATCTGGCCACCCTGCCGGAGGGGGAACTGTCGAGCGTGGCCAAGGTATCCGCCTTGTACGACGTATCCCGCAACCACATGGTGAAGGTGGTGAACCAGTTGGTAAAACTGGGCTATCTGCAGTCCCAGCGTGGCAAGAATGGTGGCATCCGCATGGCGCGCTCCCCCGACGAGATCAATATCGGGCAAGTGATCCGGGCATTGGAAGGCAATCTGGACGGGATCGACTGCAGCTCCCCGGTCTGCCATATCGTCTCCGTCTGTCTGCTCAAGAGTGCCTTGAAGGAGGCGATGAACGCCTTCCTCGCGGTGATGGATGGCTATACGCTGCAGGATTTGCTGGCAAACCGTGACGAGTTGCAGCAGGTGTTCGGTGAGCTCATCCCCACTCTGGTGCTGGAGCCGGATGACGAGAGCGAGTGAAACAAAAAGGCTGCCATCGGCAGCCTTTTTTCAATCCTCGTACCCTGAATCGTCCCGGTACAGGTGCGGCATGATCCTCGCCATCTTCACCATGTTGTTCTCCACTTCGAGAATCTCGATAGGGTAGCCCGCCAGCCTGACACTGATGTTGGGTTGGGGGATCTCCTCAAGGTACTCCAGGATGGCGCCATTGAGGGTCCGTGGGCCGTCCATGGGCAGGTGCCAGTCCATCTCCTTGTTCAGCTCGCGGATGCTGGCGGAGCCTTCGACCAGGAAGGAGCCGTCCGGCTGGGGATGGATCTCGTCACTCGGGGTCGGTGTCATGGAGGTGGTGAAGTCACCGACAATCTCTTCCAGGATGTCGTCCAGGGTGATCAGCCCCTGAATATCGCCATATTCGTCGACGATAAGGCCAATTCGCTCCTTGTTGCGCTGGAACTTGGCCAACTGCACGTTGAGGGGGGTCCCCTGGGGGATGAAATAGATGGGGTCGACTTCCCGAAGCAGGCTGGACTTGCTGAACTGATCCCGGGCGACCAGTCTCAGGGCGTCCCGTGAGTGCAGGAAGCCGACGACGTCATCGATGTTGTCGCGATAGAGCAGGATCTTGGTGTGGGCGCAGTGGGCCAGCTGGCGCAGTATGATCTTCCAGTCGTCATTGATGTCGATGGCGGAGATCTCGCTGCGCGGGACCATGATGTTCTCCACCGTCATCTTGTCCAGATCCAGAATGCTTATCAGCATCTCCTGGTGGTGCTTGGGAAGGAGATTGCCCGCCTCATTGACGATGGTGCGCAGCTCTTCGGAATTGAGGGAGTCATCCTTGTTGTGCTCGAGACGCAAGAGTTTCAGCAGCAGGTTCGTGATGCTGTTGATGAGCCAGACAAGGGGGGCGAACGGCACCATCAGCCCCTTGAGGATCCAGGAGGCAGGGTAGGCTATCCGCTCGGGGAACATGGCCGCCAGTGTCTTGGGGGTGACTTCCCCGAATACCAGTACCACCAGGGTCAGCCCGAAGGTGGCAATGGCGACGCCGAGATCCCCGAACAGCCGGATGCAGACGATGGTGGCGATGGCGGAGGCCAGGATGTTGACCAGATTGTTGCCGATGAGAATGAGGCCAAGCAGGCGGTCCGGCCTGGCCAGCAGCTTCTCGACCCGGCGGGCAGCCTTGTGCTTGGTCTGGGCCAGATGCCGCAGCTTGTAGCGGTTGAGCGACATCAGACCGGTTTCGGAACTGGAGAAGAAGGCTGACAAAAGGATCAAGATAACGAGAACAATCAGCAATGTACTCGTTGAGATACTGTCCAAGAAGGGCTCCTGTAAGGATGGTTGGGGAATGTTCGTGTGTCAGCTAAGCAGCACTTCCTTGACGAAACGGCTGCCAAAATAGGCCAGTGTCAGGATGAAGCTGCCGATGAGGCTCAGCATGATGACCTTGCGGCCGCGCCAGCCACGGGTATGGTGGCCCCAGAGCAGCAGAGCGTAGACGCACCAGGCCAGGATAGAGAGGATGGCCTTGTGGGACTTGCCCTGGGCAAACATGTCTTCCAGGAAGAACAGGCCGGATGCGATGGAGAGGGTCAGCAGCAGCAGACCTGTGGAAATGAGCTGAAATAGGCGTTTCTCCACCGTCATCAGGGGTGGCATGGCTGGCAGGTGGCTGATCTTTCTTGATTTCAGTTGCCTGTCCAGGCAGGCAAGCTGGAGGGCAAACAAGCAGGCGATCATCAGTACCGAATAGGCCATCAGCGCGAGGCCTATGTGCAGCAGTAACTGGGGGTGCGCTTCCAGATGGGTGATGTAGCGCCCGGGAATGAGCGCGCTGGCTGCCAGCAGCAGGGCTGAAAAACTGTAGACGACGGGCAGCAGGATCCAGCCGTTGAAGCGTCGGGTGACGCAGGTCATGAAGCAACTGATGATAAGGCTGACCAGGGACGCCACGTTCAACATGCTGAGATTCTGGCCGGAATGGGTGGCCAGCACTTCGCTGCCCACCGCCATGCCATGGGCGGTCAGGGCCAGGCCGACACAGGCGAACAGCGATACTTGCCCGACGGGCTTGGCGCTGAGCAGCAGGTGCAGTGAAGCGATGATGGCCAGCAGGTAAAACGCCAGGGCCAGAACAGAGATCACGATCATAACCAGGTCGTTGTCAAACAAGCTTTATGGATAAGAGGGGCAGTATACCTTGCACAAGATATGCTCGCCAGTTGTGCCAGAGGCTAACTGCCCACATATAAGTAGGCGTTGATGGTCACCCTGCGGCGAATAATCGTCCTCCGGCGTTGACTGGGGTATACTGCCCTTCATTTGTTGACCTGCCCGTTCGATGGCAGGCCGCCGCGGCAAGCGGCGAGTAATCGTCCCTAGAGTGCTGACCGGGGTATAATGCCCCCAGTGTCACGCCAAGAACCGGAAAGCGTCATGTTTGAGAATTTGACTGAACGACTCTCGCGCACCCTGCGCAATGTCAGCGGCCGCGGCCGCCTGACCGAAGAGAACATCAAGGATACCCTGCGCGAAGTCCGCATGGCGTTGCTCGAGGCGGACGTCGCCCTGCCGGTGGTGCGCGATTTCGTGGCGCGCGTTAAGGAACGTGCCGTGGGCCAGGAAGTGGCCAAATCCCTGAGCCCGGGCCAGGCCTTCATCAAGATCGTCCATGGCGAACTGGTCACCGTGATGGGGGAGGCCAACGAACAGCTCAACCTGGCTGCCCAGCCGCCGGCCATTATCCTGATGGCAGGTCTTCAGGGGGCCGGTAAGACCACTACGGTCGGCAAACTGGCCAAACTGCTCAAGGAGCGCAGCAAGAAAAAGGTGCTGGTGGTCAGTGCGGACGTCTACCGTCCGGCGGCGATCAAGCAGCTTGAGACCCTTGCGGGCGACATCGGTGTCGACTTCTTCCCGAGTGATGCCAGCCAGAAACCGATCGCCATTGCCACTGCCGCCATCGATCAGGCGCGCAAGAAGTTCTATGACGTGGTGATCGTCGATACTGCCGGTCGTCTGCACGTCGATGGCGAAATGATGGCGGAGATCCAGGATCTGCACGCCACCATCAAGCCGGTCGAAACCCTGTTCGTGGTGGATGCCATGACAGGCCAGGATGCTGCCAATACCGCCAAGGCCTTCAACGAAGCGCTGCCGCTCACCGGTGTGATCCTTACCAAGGCAGACGGTGATGCCCGCGGTGGTGCCGCCCTGTCGGTTC
This sequence comes from Aeromonas sp. PrichA-15, assembly GCF_017939245.1. Lineage (NCBI taxonomy): Bacteria > Pseudomonadati > Pseudomonadota > Gammaproteobacteria > Aeromonadales > Aeromonadaceae > Aeromonas > Aeromonas sp. PrichA-15. The sequence goes on from NZ_JAGKRH010000031.1 coordinate 37,299, forward strand.
GCCATATCACCGGCAAGCCGGTCAAGTTCATCGGTATGGGTGAGAAGACTGACGCGCTGGAGCCGTTCCATCCGGATCGTCTCGCCTCCCGCATCCTCGGCATGGGGGATGTGCTCTCTCTCATCGAAGAGGTGGAGCGCAACGTCGATAAAGAGAAGGCGGCCAAGCTGGCCAGCAAGGTCAAGAGCGGCAAGGGCTTCGACCTGGAAGACTTCCGTGAGCAGCTGGCCCAGATGCGCAACATGGGTGGCATGATGGGGATGCTCGACAAGCTGCCCGGCATGTCCGGCCTGCCGGACAACATCAAGGATCAGATGGATGACAAGCTCACCGTGCGGATGGAGGCCATCATCAGCTCCATGACGCCGAAAGAGCGTGCCCATCCCGATCTCATCAAGGGCTCCCGCAAGCGCCGTATCGCGGCGGGCTCCGGCATGCAGGTCCAGGATGTGAACAAGCTGCTCAAGCAGTTCACCGAGATGCAGCGCATGATGAAGAAGATGTCCGGCAAGGGCGGCATGCGCAAGATGATGGGCCAGATGAAGAACATGCTGCCCCCCGGATTCGGTGGTGGCGGTCGCGGTCCGTTCTGATTTTCCTGCTGGTCAGGCAGAAAGGCTCACCCTGGTGAGCCTTTTTCATGCCAATCCCTGCACAAAAAATAGCTGGCTTGGTTGCAATTATTACGAATCCAAGTAGAATTACGCGGCTTATTTTAAGCTAGGGTCTGCGTATTTGCAGGCCTTGTTCATTAGATGTTTATGAGGACGATATGGTAACCATTCGTTTACAACGTGGTGGCGCGAAAAAGCGTCCGTTCTACCAGGTAGTAGTTGCTGACAGCCGTAACGCCCGTGACGGTCGTTTCATCGAGCGCGTCGGTTTCTTCAACCCGGTTGCTGCTGGTAACGCTGAAAAGCTGAACCTGGACCTGGCTCGTATCGAGCATTGGGTTGCTACTGGTGCCGCTGTTTCTGACCGCGTTGCCAAGCTGATCAAAGACGCTGCCAAAGCTGCTTAATCAGCCAAACGGTAGGGAGTTAAGGTGGAAAAACCTGTAGTTCTGGGCACCCTGGGGACCGTTTACGGGATCAAGGGCTGGCTTAAAGTGAACTCCTTCACCGATGTTGCCGAAGCGATTTTCGATTACAACCCCTGGCTGATCAATCAGAACGGGGCGTGGCGTGAAATCCGGGTGTCATCCTGGAAGCGTCACAACAAGGGTCTGATCTGCAAACTCGATGGTATCGATGTGCGTGAGGATGCCCTGGCATTGACCAACGTCGAGATTGGCGTCCCCGCCGATCTGTTGCCTGCGTTGCCCGAAGGGGAGTTCTACTGGCGTGACCTCATTGGTTGCACCGTGGTAACCACCAAGGGATACGACCTGGGCAAGGTGACCGAATTGATGGAAACCGGCTCCAACGATGTGTTGGTGGTTGAGGCCAATGTAAAAGATGCCTTTGGTGCAAAGGAGCGGTTGATACCGTTCCTGGAAGAGCAGGTGATCAAGAATATTGATCTGACTGCTCGAACAATCGAAGTTGATTGGGATCCTGGTTTCTAGTTTCCCGCGCTAACACGGGTGCCGGAGGTTTCTTATGTGGATTGGGGTCATTAGCCTCTTCCCGGAAATGTTCCGAGCCATTACCGAGCACGGGGTAACGGGTCGGGCCGTCAAGAGTGGCCTGCTGCAGATTGAGTGCTGGAACCCTCGGGACTTCACCCACGACAAACACCGTACGGTCGATGATCGTCCTTATGGTGGTGGGCCCGGCATGTTGATGATGGTTCAGCCGCTGCGTGATGCCATTCATGCAGCCAAGCAAGCGGCGGGAGACGGGGCGAAAGTCATCTATCTCTCTCCTCAGGGACGCAAGCTGACTCAAGCGGGCGTGACCGAGTTGGCGACGAATCAGAAACTGATTCTGGTCGCCGGTCGATACGAAGGTATCGATGAGCGCGTGATACAAACCGAAGTCGACGAAGAGTGGTCTATCGGGGATTACGTGTTAAGTGGTGGCGAGTTGCCTGCCATGACCCTGATCGATGCGGTTTCGCGTCTGGTCCCGGGGGTCTTGGGTGATCAGGCCAGTGCCGAGCAGGACTCCTTCACGGATGGGCTGCTGGATCATCCCCACTATACTCGGCCGGAGGTGTTGGATGGGCTGACGGTGCCCGAGGCGCTGACAAGCGGCAATCACGAAGTGATTCGGCGCTGGCGACTCAAGCAATCGCTCGGACGAACCTGGCAGAGAAGGCCGGAACTTATTAACAACCTAGCTCTGACTGACGAGCAAGAATCACTTCTTGCCGAGTATGTCCGCGAAGTGCGTGACAGCGTTAAGTAGAGTTTTCAGTTTATCCTAGGTAAGGAAAGACAATGAGCAAGATTATTCAGCAGCTTGAACAAGAGCAACTGCGTACCGACATCCCGGCTTTTGCCCAGGGCGACACCGTACGTGTTCAAGTTCGTGTTAAAGAAGGTGGTAAAGAGCGTCTGCAGGCTTTCGAAGGCATCGTGATTGCCAAGCGTAACCGCGGTCTGCACTCTGCTTTCACCGTTCGCAAGATCTCCAACGGCGAAGGTGTTGAGCGTGTATTCCAGACTCACTCTCCGCTGATCCACAGTGTAGAACTGAAGCGGCGTGGTGATGTTCGCCGCGCCAAACTGTACTACCTGCGCAACCTGTCCGGCAAAGCTGCTCGTATCAAAGAGAAGCTCAACTAATTCGATTCGAATTGGTGTCGGTATGTCGGCGAAAAGCTCGACAGGTAGTGAAAAGGCTCGCCAATGGCGAGCCTTTTTTGTATCCGTGTGCGGGGTATTGGCTCAACCGGGCTGGCTGACCCGCACCACCGAGTTGTCACGCCCGAAGGGGCCAGGCACATAGTCGTCCGCCTCCCAGTCGTTGTCATAAAGGGTTTCACCATCGGGTTGCACTAGCTGATAGCAATACTCGAAATGGCTGGGGCCATCGGTCGGCAGGTTGAGTGTCGCCTTGAACTCCCCGTTTTTCATCCTCTTCAGTTCAATGGGCTGCCACTGGCTGAATTCACCCAGCAGCAAGACCTGCTCGGCATCACCGGCGGCCTCCTTTTCGACGGCAAAGGTCACCTTGACCTCGGGACGGGATTTGAGGAATTGCTTGTTGATCGGCATATGGACTCCTTGTCACTGGCTGCGAAGAAAGTAGCGCTGGTTATTTTTATATCACTTTATGACAAGGATGTTGATAAACAGGATCAAAGGGGGAGGGCAAAATGGCGCTGCAGGAGTTGATGGGTGAACTCGATCTTGAGGTAGAAGCCCCGTGGTAGCGTCATGATGGGTTGGCCATTGCGGCCGATGGCGCGGGTCAGCGCCTTGCTGTTGGCCGCCTTGGGGCGTAGCTGCAATACCTGGCCGTGGCGGGCGCTGATCTGCTCCACTTCCCCCAGCACTATCATGTCCATCAGCTCTTCCCAGTCCTGGCGCAGCAGTCTTTCTTCCTCTTCATTCGGGCTCCACAGCAGCGGCATGCCGACGCGACGGTCGCCGACAGGGATGTCGCGGCTGCCTTCCACCGGGATCCAGAGCACCCGCGACAGCTTGTTGCGCACGTTCGACTCCTCCCAGCGCTGGCCGCTGACCCCGATGAGGGGGGCCACGCAGACAAAGGTGGTTTCCAGCGGGCGCCCTTGAGGATCGACGGGGATCGTCTTGAGCTCGATACCGAGATCCGGAAAATCCTGCTCGGGACGGCTACCTGCACTGGCCCCCAGCTGCCACTCGATCAACTGCCCTGTCCAGCCCTTGTCACGTCTGAGATCCCGCGGTACAGGGATGCCCGCCGTTGCGGCAAGCTGGGCCAGAGTGAAGCCAGCCATGGCGTAGGCTCGACTGAGCAGCTCTTGTTCTGACTGGGGATTGGCAGGCATGAGGGCTCCTCTGGAGATAATAGACATCGCAATACGGATCCTTGCATGGTATCGCTGATTTTATAACCGATCCTTGCCCGACTATACACAGGGAGACATGGATGGCCAAATTCAACATATCCAAATGATTTTAAAGGGATTTACTTTCTTTATCCAGTATATCGGCACGCCGGATCCCCGCATAAACGAGTTGTCCAAGGGTTTGTGCGAGCTGTTGCACACAGTTATCCACAGAAATCTTGGATAACTGGCGTAAAGTGGTGAAAGGAAGCGTGGCACCAGAAATAAATGTGAGAGTACGCCGATTTTCAGCGCCATTTCGGTGCAGATAATGCGCCATATCTGTGGATAAATCCGTCTTGGTGGATCTTTGAGCAGTCGAACTTGTTCACAATTGACAGGCTGGATCCTCTTAGGCAAAAGACATGGATCTTGATCCAGCAATCAAACGATAACCTTATGTATTTAAATGTATATTTTGTTTTTAAGTGAATCGGGTATGATATGCTTCCGTGCAATGCCACAGTATAAAACTACTGTATATACCTGCTTGATCACAGGTTTATGCACAGTCTGGGTGGGCAACTTGCCTAGCATGAACCTTCAATTTGTTTATAACTTTGCTTGAAATGCCAAGTTATTCATGAATGGAAGATGACAGTCCCTGTTTGCCGCCACGGGGTGAATGTGGAACAATCTCGTTATAGATTCAGCCTTTATAAGGTGATCACGTGATAGATGGTGACGGATTTCGTCCCAATGTCGGCATCGTGATCTGTAACCGTGACGGACAAGTATTGTGGGCTAAGCGCTATGGGCAGCACTCCTGGCAGTTTCCGCAGGGGGGGGTTGATGATGGTGAATCGCCGGAACAGGCCATGTATCGTGAGCTGTATGAGGAGATAGGCCTCAAGCAGGACGATGTGACCATACTGGCGACCAGTCGCAACTGGCTGAAGTATCGCTTACCCAAACGACTCGTCCGCTGGGACAGTTCACCGGTCTGTATTGGCCAGAAGCAGAAATGGTTTTTGTTGCAGCTCGATCCTGGCAAAGAGTCCAGGATCCAGTTTGGCTGTCATGGTCACCCGGAATTTGATGATTGGCGTTGGGTCAGCTTCTGGTACCCGGTTCGTCAGGTCGTCTCCTTCAAGCGGGAGGTTTACCGCCGGGTGATGAAGGAGTTTGCCCCGCTGGCCATGCCAGTCCCCGTGGTGCAGGCTAACCGAAAAGATGGGCGGCGCAACCGCTCGCGTTAAGGAGCACAATTAGTTGCTGACGGAACTCAGACGCATCGTGGAAAGCATGGCCGAGGCCAACACCCTCGAACAGGCCTTGCAAGCATTGGTGAGCCAGACCCGGCTCGCCATGACGGTGGACTGCTGCTCCGTCTATGTGGCCGAGCCCGACATGCGCCGCTATCGACTGGCTGCGACCGATGGTCTGGCCGAATCGGCCGTGGGCAAGGCCACCCTGCCGTTCGAGCAGGGTATTGTCGGCCTGGTGGGTCAGCGTGAAGAGCTGATCAACCTGGCCGATGCCCCCTCTCACCCCAGTTTCAAGTTCCTGCCCGATGTGGCGGAAGAGGCGTTTCGCTCCTTCCTCGGCGCTCCCATCATGCATCAGCGTCAGGTGGTGGGGATTCTGGTCGTGCAGCAGAAGGAGAGCCGCCTCTTCGATGAGGGGGAGGAGTCCTTCATGGTCACCCTGGCGGCTCAGCTGGCTGCCCGCATCGCCCAGGCCCAGGCCAAGGGGTGGCTGCAGAAGACCGACTGGAGCAAGCCGCTGCGCGGTATTGCCGGGGCGAGTGGCATCGCCATCGCCAAGGCCTGGGTGTGGCGTCCGCGCAAGGCGCTCAATACCATCACGCCGCGCAAGGACGAGGATCATGCCAAGCAGCTTGCCCGTCTCGAGCTGGCGGTGGAGGAAGTGCGCCACGATCTGGAGAGCCTGGCACTGCGCTTTCGCGAGAGCTACAGCCAGGACTCGGTCGCCATCTTCGACATCTATCTGCACCTGCTTAACGATCCTGGCTACATCAAGCCCATCCGCAACAAGGTCAGCAAGGAACACTGGACGGCGATCTCGGCGGTCAAACTCATCAGCGATCGGCTGATAGAGCAGTTCAAGGGGATGAAGGATCCCTATCTGCGGGAACGCTCCACCGATGTGAAAGACATCGCCCAGCGGCTCATCAGTCGGCTGGTGCAGGACGAACCCGAGCAGCTCACCATCGGCGAACCCGTGGTGCTGGTCGCCGATGAAGTGACGGCTACCATCCTTGCGGAGATCCCGAGGGAATTTCTGAGCGGTGTGGTGTCGCTCAAGGGCGGGACCAACTCCCATGCCGCCATCCTGGCCCGTGCCATGGGGGTGGCGGCCATCATGGGGGTGGATCTGCCCCTCGGTGATATCGGCGGTCGCACTCTGGTCATCGATGGCTACAGCGGCGATCTCTTCATCGAACCCAACCAGGTGATCCTGACCGAGTATCGGCAACTGCTGAGTGAGGAGCGGGCACTCGACACCCTGGTGCGCAGCGTCGACAACCAGCCCTCCGAGACTGCCGACGGCACCAAGGTCTCTCTGCTGCTCAACGCAGGGCTGAGTGCGGATACCGAGATCTCCCTCAATCATCTGGCGGATGGGGTCGGGCTCTATCGCACCGAGATCCCCTTCATGCTGCAGGACAGCTTCCCTTCGGAGTGGGAGCAGACTGCCCGCTATCGCGGGATCCTGGAAACCTATCGGGATCGCCCGGTTTGCATGCGGACTCTGGACGTGGGGGGGGACAAGCAACTGCCCTATTTCCCCATCGTGGAGGAAAATCCCTTCCTTGGTTGGCGGGGGATCCGGCTCACCCTAGATCACCCCGAACTCTTCCTGGTGCAGCTCAAGGCCATGTTGCGGGCCAGCGAAGGGCTGGACAATCTGGCCATCATGCTGCCGATGATCAGCAGCGTCAGTGAAATCAAGGCCTCCCGTCGTCTGCTGGATCAGGCGTGGCGCGAGGTGTCGGAAGAAGCGGCCAGCCGCGATGCGGTGATCCGTTACCCCAGTCTCGGGGTGATGATCGAAGTCCCCTCCGCGCTGTACATCCTGCCGGAGATGGCGCCGCTCATCGACTTCTGGTCGGTGGGCAGCAACGACCTGACTCAGTACCTGCTGGCGGTGGATCGCAACAATGCCCGTGTCGCCAGCATCTACGATGCCTTCCATCCCGCGGTGATCCGCGCTTTGCAACTGTTGGTCGATTCCTCTCAGCGCTATCACAAACCGGTCTCTGTTTGTGGCGAGCTGGCTGGCGATCCGGTCGGGGTGCTGCTGCTCTTGGCCATGGGCTATCGTCGTTTCAGCATGAATACCCACAACATCTCCCGTATCAAATACGTGCTGCGGCAATCCGACCTTGGTGAGTTGAAGACGCTGATGGCGGATGGTCTCAAGCATGACAATCCTCACGTGCTGCGCGGCCTGTTTGCCCGCTATCTGGAAGAGCACGGTCTGGGAGGCTTGCTGCGGGCTGGGCACAAGGTTAGGCTGCCCGATTGATATTCCGTCTTGTTACTGCGTAAGAATGATCGGAGAATGCGGCTTTTCTTATGATTGGGGCCGCCTATGCAGCACGACGGATATTGGGTTTTCTCGCAGATTGATCCCGTAGCATTCAGTTTGGGACCATTATCGGTACGCTGGTATGGTCTCATGTACCTGTTCGGTTTTGCCTTCGCCATGTGGCTGGCAGGTCGCCGTGCCGATGCACCCAACAGCGGCTGGACCCGCAACGAGGTATCCGACCTGCTGTTTTATGGCTTCCTTGGGGTGATCCTGGGTGGCCGTATCGGCTATGTGCTGTTCTACAACTTCGATCTCTTCCTTGCCGACCCGACCTATCTGTTCAAGATATGGACCGGTGGCATGTCGTTCCACGGCGGCCTCATCGGGGTGATCACCGCCATGATCTGGTTTGCCCACAAAACCCAGCGCCACTTCTTCACCGTGGCGGATTTCGTGGCGCCGCTCATTCCGTTCGGCCTCGGTGTTGGCCGCATCGGCAACTTCATGAACGGCGAGTTGTGGGGTCGGGTCACCGATGTCCCCTGGGCCATCATCTTCCCCGAGGCTGGGCCCGAGCCGCGTCACCCGTCCCAGCTTTACCAGTTCGCGCTGGAAGGGGTGGTGCTCTTCATCATCCTGAACCTGTTCTGGCGCAAGCACCCACCCCGTGGCGCCATTTCCGGGATGTTCCTGCTGTTCTACGGCCTGTTCCGCTTCCTGGTGGAGTTTGTTCGTCAACCAGACAGCCAGCTGGGTCTCTACTTCAATGAGATCAGCATGGGTCAGATCCTTTCTACCCCGATGATAGTGGCGGGGGGGCTCATGGTCTGGGCCGCCTACAAGCAGCCCCGTCTGTTCGGCAATGCACCGAAGGAGGCGAAGTAATGCGTGCCTATCTCGACCTGATGCAGAAAATTCTGGATGAAGGGACCGTCAAATCCGATCGCACCGGCACCGGGACAGTCTCCTTGTTCGGTCATCAGATGCGCTTCAATCTGGCGGAAGGATTCCCGCTGGTGACCACCAAGAAGTGCCACCTGCGCTCCATCATTCATGAGCTGCTCTGGTTCCTCAATGGCGATACCAACACCGCCTATCTGAAAGAGCACGGTGTCAGCATCTGGGATGAGTGGGCCGACGAGCACGGTGATCTGGGGCCTGTCTATGGTGCCCAGTGGCGCTCCTGGCCAGCGGCCGATGGATCTGTCATCGACCAGATCCAGAAAGCGGTGGATGACATCCAGCACAACCCGGATTCCCGCCGCATCATCGTCTCCGCCTGGAACGTGGGCGAGCTGGACAAAATGGCGTTGGCACCCTGCCACGCCTTCTTCCAGTTCTATGTGGCGGATGGCAAGCTCTCCTGCCAGCTCTACCAGCGCAGTTGTGACGTTTTCCTTGGCCTGCCGTTCAACATTGCCAGCTATGCGCTGCTGACCCACATGATGGCGCAGCAGTGCGATCTGGAAGTGGGGGACTTTGTCTGGACCGGTGGTGATGTGCACCTCTATTCCAACCACATGGAGCAGACCGCACTGCAACTCACCCGCGAACCGCGCCCTTTGCCGCAACTGGTGATCAAGCGCAAACCTGACTCCATCTTCGATTACAGATTCGAGGATTTCGAGATCCAGGGCTATGATCCCCATCCTGGGATCAAGGCGCCTGTCGCTATTTGAGTAAGTAATGAGCCTGGGGCGAGTCCCGCCTCTCAGGTGACGATGAATTGACACTCAGCTGTTAGAGGCGCCTGCGGGCGCCTTTTGCATTTTATGTGAATTTATATGCGATGTTCCTGGTGGAGAGAAGGCTCTTGAAAGAGGGTAGTAACCGGCTTATAGCAGGCATTATCTGTTTTGCTTTCGGTTTTTTCGTTGTTATCGGCCATTAGAAACGATTTTTCATTGAGCTACTCGGGCCCTAGACTGAAAAAATGGAATCTTATGGGTAGTTAGATATGAGCGATGTATTCAAGCGTTTTCTCAAACTGGAGTCTGCTTCCGGGATCATTCTGATCCTGGCCGCCCTGCTTGCCATCGGCCTGGCCAATTCGGCGCTGGCGCAACACTATCAGAGCTTCCTCAATACCGAGGTGCAGGTTCGCATCGCGGCGCTCGACATCAACAAGCCGCTGCTGCTCTGGATCAACGATGGCTTCATGGCGATCTTCTTCCTGCTGGTGGGTCTCGAGGTGAAGCGCGAGATGCTGGAGGGGGCGCTTTCCTCCCGGGTGCAGGCAACCTTCCCGGCCATTGCCGCCGTGGGTGGGATGTTGGCACCGGCCCTCATCTATAGCTTCTTCAACTACGGAGACGAGGCTACCCGTGCTGGCTGGGCGATTCCGGCCGCAACCGACATCGCCTTCGCTCTCGGGGTCATGGCGCTGCTGGGCAAGCGGGTACCGACCAGCCTCAAGGTCTTCTTGCTGGCGCTGGCCATCATGGACGATCTGGGGGTCATCATCATCATTGCCCTCTTCTACACCCAGCAACTGTCGCTGACTGCGCTGGCGATAGGTGTGGTGGCCACCCTGACCTTGCTCTGGATGAATCGCCGTGGTGAGGACAGGATTGGACTCTATATGCTAGTCGGCCTGGTGCTCTGGGTTGCCGTGCTCAAGTCCGGTGTCCATGCGACCCTGGCGGGGGTCATCGTGGGCTTCATGATCCCCCTCAACGGCAAGCGTTACGCATCGCCACTCAAGCATCTGGAGCATGTGCTGCACCCCTGGAGCGCCTTCCTGATCCTGCCGCTGTTCGCTTTCGCCAACGCCGGGGTATCGCTGGAGGGGGTCTACTTCTCGGCTCTGCTCAATCCGCTCCCCATGGGGATCATCCTGGGGCTCTTCGTCGGCAAGCCGCTCGGGATTTTCACCATCAGCTGGCTGGCAGTGAAATCAGGCATTGCCCAATTGCCGCAAGGAGTGAACTTCAGACAGATCTTTGCCGTCAGCATCCTGTGTGGCATCGGCTTCACCATGTCGATGTTTATCGCATCGCTGGCATTCGAGCATGGCGGACTGGACTACGGCAGCTACTCGCGCCTCGGGATCCTGGCAGGTTCCACACTCGCGGCCGTGATCGGTTACATCGCTCTGCGGATATCGCTGCCCAATCGGGAGGCGAATCAAAGTACGGAGGGGTTATGAGAAAACTAGGATGGTTAGTCATGCTGGCAAGCCCTGCACTCTGGGCAGATAGTCTGGCCGATTGTCAGCAGGATGCCACCTCGGCAAGTTGTTCTGCCTATCTCAACGGGGTGGTCGACAGCGCACTCATGCTGGGGGACTCACAGGTAAAAGCCCGGTTCGGAGAGACCTTCGCCGAACGGGCACTGAGCAGTCGTGCCGGCGAGCGAGTCAAGCTGTCCAACAAGCGCTACTGCACCGAGCGAATGCCGGATGCCGGTCGTCTCAAGGCCCATCTGCAGGCACAGTTCGACGCGAACAAGGTTGACTCGATCAGCGACATGTATGACATTCTGGCGGTTGAACTCAGCTGCTACCGGAGCCCGCCTGGCGCGGGAACCCCATCGGATGTCACACCTTAACTACAACCATCTCTACTATTTTTGGATGACTCAGAAGAAGGGCTCCGTCACGCAGGCGGCGGAAGCCCTCTTTTTGACTCCGCAGACCGTGACCGGTCAGATCAAGCTGCTCGAACAGCGTCTTGGCGGCAAGTTGCTGATCAGAAAGGGGCGCTCCCTTGAGGCCACCGAGCTTGGCCAACTGGTGTTTCGCTATGCGGACAAGATGTTCAGCCTCTCCTACGAGATGCTGGATATCGTCAACTACCGCAAGGAGAGCCAGATCCTGTTCGACGTCGGCATCGCCGATGCACTCTCCAAGCGTCTTGCCAGCCGGGTACTGCTCTCCGTGATCCCCAATGATGGTTCCATTCACCTGCGCTGCTTCGAGTCGACCCATGAACTGCTCCTGGAGCAGTTGAGCGAGCACAAGCTCGACATGATCCTCTCTGATTGCCCGGTGGACTCCAGCCAGCATGCCGGGTTGCTGTCCAAGCGTCTGGGGGGATGCGGCGTCAGTTTCTTCTGCAAGGCGCCTCTGCCCTCCCAGCCTTTCCCTGCCTGCCTGGAAGAGCGCAAGCTGCTCATCCCGGGCCGTCGCACCGCCATGGGTCGTCAACTGACCCAGTGGTTCGAGCAGCAGGGAATTTCCCCCAGCATTCTGGGAGAATTCGACGATGCGGCGCTGATGAAGGCGTTCGGCTTCTTCAACCAGGGCATCTTCATGGCACCGACCATTTATCGGGAGGAGATCCTGGAGGGGGAGGAGGTGATGCTGCTGGGTGAAACCCAGGATCTGATGGAGGAGTATTACGTCATCTTTGCCGAGCGGATGATCCAGCATCCTGCGGTCAAGCGGGTATGCGAGAGTGATTTCTCCTTCCTCTTTGCGGGGCAGGAGGATTTCACGGCCATTCAGCCGGCAAGCCTCTCGTTTTAAATCGAGGGTGACGGCGCTATGATGCCAGTCTTGGAAGAGGAGGGTGAGATGCGATTGGAAGAGATGGAAGCGAATGCCGGGCGTGCCGTCACCCTGCTCAAGGCATTGGCCAATGAGCGACGGCTGTTTATCTTGTGCCAGTTACTGGATAGGGAGCTGTCGGTCGGCGAGCTGAACGAAGTCTTGGGATTGAGCCAGTCAGCCATGTCGCAGCATCTGGCGGTGTTGCGCCGGGATGAGCTGGTGGCGACGAGGAAGGAAGCCCAGACGGTCTATTACTCCCTGCGCAGCCATGAGGTGCGCGAGATGATCGGATTGTTGCACAGACTGTACTGTAGCGACCCCAAATAAAAAACCGGCACTAGGCCGGTTTTTTCAGCTTTCATCAGCGGATGCTGATTAAGCCATGGCTTTGATCTGAGCAGACAGGCGGCTCTTGTGACGAGCAGCTTTGTTCTTGTGGATCAGGCCTTTGGTCGCCATACGATCCATGATCGGCTGAGCAACAGCGAAAGCGGCAGTGGCAGCAGCCTTGTCACCAGAGGCGATGGCAGCGATCACTTTCTTCAGGTAGGTACGGGTCATGGAACGACGGCTGGCGTTGTGCTGACGACGTTTCTCTGACTGAAGAGCACGCTTCTTAGCAGATTTGATGTTAGCCAAGGTAAAACTCCTAAAACTGTCTTAGCGAGTGTATTGAAAAGGCCCGGAAATATGCCTTCCCAACCACATATTGTCAAATGATTTGTGCAAATAAACACCGCCCCCCGGTGGTGTGTCAGATGGGAGACGGTTAAACTGTCGGCCGATTCTAACAGCATTCTTTTCTTTCCGACAGTTCCAGAGGCCTCGTCTTGAGTAAGAAATTGATCAAATCCGGCATGATAGTGTCCGGAATGACGCTAGCATCCCGTGTGATGGGCTTGGTGCGCGATGTGGTCATCGCCAATTTGCTCGGTGCCGGGGTGGCCGCAGACGTCTTCTTCTTCGCCAATCGCATTCCCAACTTCTTGCGCCGGCTCTTTGCCGAAGGGGCATTCAACCAGGCCTTCGTGCCCGTGATGACGGAGTACAAGAAAAATGGTGACGAGCAGGCGGTTCGGGAGCTGCTGGCGGCGGTGGCGGGCACCCTGGGTGGCATCGTCACCGTGGTCACCCTGCTCGGGGTGCTGGGTTCCGGTGTCCTGACGGCTCTCTTTGGCTGGGGCTGGTTCTGGGATTGGCTGCATGGCGGACCGGCGGCGGAGAAGTTCGAGCTGGCCAGTCTGATGCTCAAGATCACCTTCCCCTACCTCTGGTTCATCACCTTCACCGCCATGGCGGGGGCCATTCTCAATACCTTTGGCCGTTTTGCCGTGTCCTCCTTCACGCCGGTATTCCTCAACATCACCATGATTGCGGCGGCCTGGTGGATCGCGCCCTTGATGGAGCGCCCCGAAATCTCCCTGGCGATCGGTGTCTTTCTCGGCGGTCTGGTCCAGTTTTTGTTCCAGTATCCTTTTCTGCGCCAGCTCAACATGCTGGTCTGGCCCAAGTGGGGTTGGCACCATCCCGGGGTGGTGAAGATCCGTACCCTGATGATCCCGGCCCTGTTCGGCGTGTCGGTCAGCCAGATCAACCTGCTGATCAACACCATGCTGGCGTCGTTCCTGGCTACCGGTGCCATCAGCTATCTCTATTACTCGGACAGGTTGCTGGAGTTTCCCCTCGGTCTCTTTGCGGTGGCCATCAGCACGGTGATCCTGCCTGCCCTGGCCAGAAAACACGTGGATGCGGATCCGGCGGATTTCTCTCGCACCATGGATTGGGGGGTGCGCATGGTGATGCTGCTCGGCTTGCCAGCCATGGTCGGTATCGCCGTGCTGCGCGAGCCCATACTGCGGGTGCTTTTCATGCGCGGTGAGTTCGGTCTGCACGAGGTGAGCATGTCCAGTGCCAGCCTGCTGGCCTCCACCACGGGGCTGCTCTCCTTGATGCTCATCAAGGTGCTGGCCCCCGGTTATTACGCCCGCCAGGACACCAGGACGCCGGTGCGTATCGGCATCATGGCCATGGTAGCCAACATGGTGTGCAACCTTATTTTCATCTATCCGCTCGGCTACGTCGGGCTGGCGCTGGCGACCGCCTGCTCCGGCACGCTGAACGCCGTACTGCTGTTCAAGGGGCTCTATCAGCAGGATGTCTATCGCCCTTCCCGCAACACCGGGCTGTTCTGCCTCAAGCTCTTGGCGGCAACGGTCTTGATGGGGGGGCTTCTGGCCTATCTGTCACCGGATCTCGCCCAATGGGGTGCCTGGAGCATGGGCAAGGCCAGCCTGGAGTTGACCCTGCTGCTCTGCCTGGGCGGAGCGTTGTATGGCATTGTCCTCTTGGCATTGGGGATCCGGCCACGGCACCTGAGAGCCGGTCAGCAATAAGGAGCCAGCTGCAAGGGAGGGGGACAGTACAGGGGAGATGGGGGAGCGGTCTCAGGGGCTGTCGAGTTGGCCCGCCAACGAGGTGCGATGCTCCTGGCCGAGTCCGAGAAGCGAGCGGGATGGCTAAATCGGGTCAACGGCAGGGCTGACCCTGCCTGCTGCCTGATATATAATCCGCCGATTTCCATGGCAGCAACGCACAAGGCACTGATGGAGCTTATTCGCGGCATTCACAATATCAAGCCCCGTCACCGGGGCTGTGTATTGACCATAGGCAACTTCGATGGGGTTCATCAGGGGCATCACGCGGTGTTGGCCCGTTTGCAGGAGAAGGCCGCCCAACTTGGCCTGCCGGCCTGCGTCATGTTGTTCGAACCCCAGCCGCTGGAGCTGTTTGCGGGCAGTGCCGCGCCCGCCCGCCTCAGCCGCTGGCGGGAGAAGTACGAAGCCCTCAAGGGAATGCAGATCGATCGCATGCTCTGCGTGCGTTTCACCCATCGTTTTGCCGAGCAGGCGGCCAGCACCTTCATCGAGCAACTGCTGGTGGAGAAACTCGGCGTGCACTATCTGGTGGTCGGCGACGATTTTCGCTTCGGCAAGGGGCGGGAAGGGGACTTCCACCTGCTGGAGGAGGCCGGTCGGCGCTTCGGGTTCGAGGTGATCAGCACCCAGAGTTTCCAGCTTTCCCGCCAGCGGGTCAGCAGCACCCTGGTGCGCGAGGCCCTGAAAGCGGGTCGCATGGCGGAGGTGGAGCTGATGCTCGGTCGCCCCTATGCCATCAGCGGCCGGGTGGCCCATGGTGACAAGCTGGGGCGCACCATAGGTTTTCCCACCGCGAATCTGGCCCTCAAACGCCAGGTTGTCCCGGTCGGTGGCGTGTTTGCGGTGGAAGTGATATGTTCCGGCAAGACTTTCCCCGGTGTCGCCAATGTGGGTGTACGTCCGACCTTGAGCGGTACACAAGCCAGATTGGAAGTACATCTATTTGATTTTTCTGGTGATCTATATGGTCAGCAGGTCAAGGTGCTGCTTCGCCACAAGCTGCGCGAAGAGCAGAAATTTGACTCTTTCACCGCCTTGAAAGAGCAGATCGAACGAGATGCCCTGGCGGCCCGAGCCTGGTTCGGGCTGCCACAATTTCATTTACCCAGCACTCTTTTAGAAAAGAAGGGAACCCAGGACTGATGAGCGACTATAAACACACCCTGAATCTGCCGGAAACCGAGTTTCCGATGCGTGGCGATCTGGCCAAACGCGAACCCAACATGTTGAAACGTTGGTACGATCAGGATCTTTACGGCGCCATTCGCCGCGCCAAAGCGGGCAAGCCTTCTTTCATTCTGCACGATGGCCCCCCCTATGCGAACGGCAGCATTCACATCGGTCACTCGGTCAACAAGATCCTCAAAGACATCATCATCAAGTCCAAAGGCCTCTCTGGCTTCGATTCCCCCTATGTACCGGGCTGGGATTGCCACGGTCTGCCCATCGAGCTGAAAGTGGAAGGCATGGTCGGCAAGCCGGGCGAGAAGGTTTCCGCCGCCGAGTTCCGCGCCGAGTGCCGCAAATACGCCAAGACCCAGATCGAAGCGCAGAAGACCGACTTCATCCGTCTGGGCGTGCTGGGTGACTGGGAACACCCCTACCTGACCATGGATTTTGGGACCGAAGCCAACATCATCCGTTCCATGGCCAAGATCGTTGAAAACGGCCACCTGCACAAAGGCTCCAAGCCGGTGCACTGGTGTACCGATTGCGGCTCCGCGCTGGCTGAAGCGGAAGTGGAGTACTACGACAAGAACTCCCCCTCCATCGACGTGCGCTTCAAGGCCGTCGACGAGGCTGCCGTTGTCGCCAAGTTTGATTGCGCCGAAGGCCACACCGGCAAGGGCGCGCTCTCTGCCGTGATCTGGACCACTACCCCGTGGACCCTGCCGGCCAACCGCGCCATCGCCATGCATGCCGATCTCGACTACGCGCTGGTGCAGGTTGAGGGCGACAATCCCGAGCGTCTGATCCTGGCCGCTGAGCTGGTGAAGGATGTGATGGATCGCGCAGGCATCGAGCACTTCCACAACCTGGGTTACGCCAAGGGTGCCGCACTCGAGCTGCTGCGCTTCAACCACCCCTTCTACAGCTTCGACGTACCTGTGGTGCTGGGTGACCACGTCACTCTGGATGCCGGTACCGGCGCGGTGCACACCGCCCCTGGTCACGGTCAGGAAGACTTCGTGGTCGGTCAGAAGTACGGTCTGGAAGTGGCCAACCCGGTTGGCAGCAACGGCGTCTATCTGCCGGATACCGAACTGTTTGCCGGCCAGCACGTGTTTAAGGCCAATGCGGCCGTGGTCGAGGTGCTGACCGAGCGCGGTGCACTGCTGCATCACAAGGTATTCAACCACTCCTACCCGCATTGCTGGCGTCACAAGACCCCGATCATCTTCCGTGCCACCCCCCAGTGGTTCATCAGCATGGAGCAGAAGGGTCTTCGGCAGCGCGCCCTGGAAGAGATCGAGCGTATCGAGACTCAGGGCATTGCCGAACACGGCCAGAGCGGCTGGGTCCCGGCCTGGGGCAAGAATCGCATCCAGGCGATGGTCGAGAACCGTCCCGACTGGTGTATTTCCCGTCAGCGTACCTGGGGCGTGCCCATCTCCCTGTTCGTTCACAAGGATACCCAGGCGCTGCACCCGGATTCCGTGCGCCTGATGGAAGAGGTGGCCAAGCGGGTCGAGCAGTCCGGCATCCAGGCCTGGTGGGATCTGGACAAGGCCGAGCTGCTGGGCGCTGATGCCGACAACTATGAGAAGGTGCCCGACACCCTGGACGTCTGGTTTGACTCCGGTTCTACCCACGCCTCCGTGGTCGACGCCCGTCCCGAGTTCAACGGCAAGCCGGCCGACATGTATCTGGAAGGCTCTGACCAGCACCGTGGCTGGTTCATGTCCTCCCTGATGATCGGCGTCGCCATGAAGGACAAGGCACCCTACAACCAGGTGCTGACTCACGGCTTCACCGTGGATGGTCAGGGCCGCAAGATGTCCAAGTCCATCGGCAACGTGGTAAGCCCTCAGGACGTGATGAACAAGCTGGGTGCCGACATCCTGCGTCTGTGGGTAGCGAGCACTGACTACACCGGTGAGATGACCGTCTCCGACGAGATCCTCAAGCGCTCCGCCGACGCCTATCGTCGTATCCGCAACACTGCCCGTTTCCTGCTGGCCAACCTGAACGGTTTCAATCCGGCGACCGACATGGTGGCGCCTGCCGACATGGTGGTGGTGGATCGCTGGGCCGTGGGCCGTGCCAAAGCGGTACAGGCCGAGATCGTTGCCGCGTTCGATGAGTACAACTTCCACGGCGTGACCCAGAAGCTGATGCAGTTCTGCTCCATCGAGATGGGTTCCTTCTACCTGGACGTCATCAAGGATCGTCAGTACACCGCCAAGGCTGACAGCCTGGCCCGTCGCTCCTGCCAGACCGCCCTCTATCACATCGCCGAGGCCATGGTGCGCTGGATGGCGCCGATCATGAGCTTCACCGCCGACGAGATCTGGGCCCTGCTGCCGGGCGAGCGCGGCGAGTTCGTGTTCACCGAGGAGTGGTACGACGGCCTGTTCGGGCTGGAAGCGGGCGAAGTGCTGAACGACGAGTTCTGGGCCGAGATCCTCACCGTGCGCGGTGAAGTGAACAAGGCGCTGGAAGTGGCCCGTGGCGAGAAGCGCATCGGCGGTTCTCTGCAGGCCGAGCTGACCCTGTTCGCCAAGCCGGAGCTGGCCGCGCGTCTGAACGCCCTGGCCGATGAGCTGCGCTTCGTGCTGCTCACCTCCAAGGCCAAGGTGGTCAGCGTCGATGCTGCACCGGCAGAGGCAGTGGCAACTGAGCGCGATGACCTGTGGCTCTGCGTTGCCCAGTCTGCCGCCGCCAAGTGCGACCGCTGCTGGCACCATGTAGAGGACGTGGGTACCATCGCGGGTCACGAAGAGATCTGTGGCCGCTGCGTCACCAACGTCGAGGGTGACGGCGAAACGCGTCAATTTGCCTGATGAACATGACTCAACATAAAAGCGGCCTGCGTTGGCTGTGGCTGGCGGTGCTGGCCTTCGTACTGGACCAGGCGAGCAAGCTCGCCGTGGTCAAACTGCTGCCATTTGGCTACCCGGGGGTGGAGATCACCCCCTTCTTCAACCTGGTCCACGTCTACAACAAGGGCGCTGCTTTCAGCTTCCTGGCAGATCAGGGGGGCTGGCAGCGCTGGTTCTTCGCCGTGCTGGCGTTCGCCATCTGCGGCCTGCTGATCCACTGGCTGCGCAAGCAGTCGGTCACCCAGCGCTGGAGCGGTATCGCCTACAGCCTGATCATCGGCGGGGCGCTCGGCAACGTGTTTGACCGGCTGGTGCTGGGCCATGTGGTCGACTTCCTCGACTTTTACTGGCAGCGCGCCCACTGGCCGGCGTTCAATCTGGCTGACAGCTTCATCTTCATCGGTGCCGCCATGATCGTGCTGGATGGCTTCCGTGGTGAGAAAAAACAGGACGCGACCTTATGAGCCAGCTGATTGCTGCGGACAGCAGCGTGCTGTTCCATTTCTCTATCAAACTGGAAGATGGCTCGGTGGCGGACAGCACGGCGCTGCACGGCAAGCCTGCCCGTCTGCGGATGGGAGACGGCAGTCTGACGCCGAGCTTCGAGCAATGCCTGCTGGGGCTGCGCGAAGGGGAGAGCAAGAGCTTTACCCTGGCGCCGGAAGAGGCGTTTGGCCTTTCCAATCCTGACAACATCTACCATCTCGATCGCGCCAAGTTCGGTAACGAAGTTGAGCCCAAGGTGGGTACCATCATTCTGTTCGACCAGCCCAACGGCAGCGAACTGCCCGGGATCATCCGGGCGGTGGAAGGGATGTCGGTCACGGTCGATTTCAACCACCCCCTGGCCGGTCACACCGTCACCTTCGAGGTGGAGATCCTGGGGGTTGATGACGAGGAGAAGGTGCACTGATGGATATTCTGCTGGCTAACCCCCGTGGCTTCTGTGCTGGTGTCGACCGGGCCATCAGCATCGTCGAGAGCGCGCTGGAGAAGTTCGGTGCCCCGATCTATGTCCGTCACGAAGTGGTGCACAACCGCTACGTGGTGAACAAGCTCAAGGAGGCGGGTGCCGTTTTCGTCGAAGAGCTGGACGAGGTGCCGGATGACAGCATCGTCATCTTCTCCGCTCACGGTGTCGCCAAGGTCGTGCGCGAGATGGCCAAATCCCGCGCCCTCAAGGTGTTCGATGCCACCTGTCCGCTGGTGACCAAGGTGCACATGGAGGTCCATCGCGCCAGTCGCAAGGGCTCCGAAGCCGTGCTCATCGGCCATGCCGGCCACCCCGAGGTGATCGGCACCATGGGACAGTACGAGAACAGTGAGGGTGGCATGTATCTGGTGGAGACGCCGGAAGATGTGGCCAAACTCAAGGTGAAGAACCCGGACGACCTCTGCTTCGTGACCCAGACGACACTCAGCGTGGACGAGACCTCGGATGTCATCGATGCCTTGCGTGCGCACTTCCCCAAGATCCAGGGGCCGCGTAAGGATGACATCTGCTACGCCACCCAGAACCGCCAGGATGCGGTGCGGGAGATGGCCGGGCTGGTGGACGCCATGCTGGTGGTGGGGTCGCGCAACTCTTCCAACTCCAACCGTCTGCGGGAGCTGGCCGAGAAGGTGGGCGCCAAGGCCTACCTCATCGACGATGCCTCCATGATTGAGTCGCAATGGCTGGACGGGGTTGTCCGTATCGGGGTCACGGCGGGTGCGTCAGCCCCCGATGTGCTGGTTCAGAATGTCATTGCTCGTCTGCGCGAGCTGGGAGGCAAGATAGTGACCGAGCATCCTGGCCGAGAAGAGAATGTGGTGTTTGAAGTGCCGCCCGAGCTTAGAATTATTTGAATGTGGCCAGGATGGCCTGAGAATAAAGAGTTATGTTCCTGATGCCGGATTTGTCGTTGCGACCTATCCGGCATTAGACTATATGAACCGCCAGTCACCAAGGATGGGTTATGATTGGGTTCTATCGAGGCTTTTCTCTCATTGAATTGATGATTGTCGTCGCAATCGTGGCGATTCTTGGCACTATTGCCTATCCCTCCTATCAGCGTTACCTGCTGTCCAGCCACCGAATTGATGCCAAAAAAATGCTGTTGGACGCCGCCAACAGACAAGAAACCTATTTTATGGACTTCAATCGGTATACCTCATCCGCAGCCGATTTGAATATCTCGGAGAACTCCGAATCCGGCTTCTATCACCTGGTCATCTCATACCAATCGGATTAAACATTAGGTCAGTTTTATCCAATCTCGGCTACAAAGTGACATCACCCGCTCCACATCGGCAATAAAGTGCTTCCAGGCCGATGTGCAGGCATCAAGGATGTCGTCGTAATCCTTGAAGCTGCGATT
>NZ_JAGKRH010000032.1:0-45293 GCF_017939245.1 Aeromonas sp. PrichA-15
TGTGCTAACGCCAGGAATCGCATGCGTTTCCTGGCGTTGGTTTCTGCCTTGGCGAGGGCCAAGAAATCGATTGGATCGGACATACTGAGTACAGTGAAACCAGAATAGAGCAATTAGATCACATCTTTAATCTGATTGGTATAAGTGTCCTGTGGTGGGCCCGAAGGCCGGATTAACTCTCTACCAGCCAGACCCTCAGTCCCTCCCGGTGAGTCTCGCTCAGGGGGATGGATTGGCGTGCCCGATAGTCAAAATGGATCAGGGTCGTCTCGCCAGTGACGGCCAGCTCCCCCTGCTGCCAGGCTTCCTGCCAGATGGTGAAGGAGCTGCTGCCAATGCGGCGCACACCGGTCTTGATGGTGACCGGCTGGCCGTAGAACAGCTCCCGTTTGAACTGCACCGTGTAGCCCGCGATGATCAGGTGCCAGTCATGCACATCCAGCTCGGGCGAAAAAATCCGGAACAGGGGATCCCGCGCCGACTCAAACCAGACCGCCGGCACCGTATTGTTGATATGGCCGAGGGCATCTGTCTCCTGAAAGCGGGGTTGGATCTGCATTTCCAGCATGGCTGGTGACTCCTTGTCGTTGAACCGCGCTCAGGCTAACGCGCCCCGCATCAGGACTCAAGCTCCCCGCCATCGCCCTGTGCCTGACCAACCAGCTCGGGTCGCAGCCAGGCGCTGCGAAAATCGAACCAGCCGAGCGCCGTCATCCGCACCCCGTGCACGCCAGTACGGCTCTCCAGCTCCAGCCAGTGGTGAAACAGCGGCACAAACCAGCTCTGGCGCTGCACCTCGGCCAGCAGGGCGCGGGGGCCGGGCTCTTCACCATGGGCGCGCCACTGCGTCAATCCCTGCCACAGGGCCTGCTGGCTGGCCCACACCCGGCGCAACAAGGGGGTGCCCTGCAACCAGCCGTAGGGGGCAAAGGGCCCCTCATGTTCAAGGTTGAGGGTACCAAGCCAGAGATCCACATCCTCGTCCTCACCGCTCACCCAGCGACCGTAGTCGAGGGTACGCACCTCCAGCTCAATTCCCTGCGACCCGAGCAGATCGGCCATGGCACCGGCACACTCATTGAACTCGATATGCTGGTTGAAGCAGGCGAGCACCAGCCGCTGTGGCAGGCTCTGTGGCCGGGGCGGCGGCGGTGGCAGCGCCTCGCGCCAGTGGGGCAGCATGCCGAGGGCGCTGGTCCAGCCCCGTTGCAGCTCGGGGGAAACCCGTGCCATCAGGGCCACCGGACTGAGCAGCTGAATGATCCAGTAGCGCAGAGCAGGATCCTGCAAGGCGCGGGAGCGCTCGTCCTGCAGCAGGAAGTAGCAGCCCGATTCGAGCTCCGACTCGCCGCGCATGGTGCCAAGCTCGGGGCTGTCGCGACCCAGCTGCAGGTGGCTCTCCAGCCGCTCCGCCAGCTCCGGCAACATCCAGATGTCGATCTCGTCGAGCAGGGCGCGCAGGCCGAAATAGTCGTCAAAGGCGGCGAGGCGCAGCTGCAGCGGGTCGTTGGCGATCACCCGATAGGGGCCGGTACCCACCGGTTGCAGGGCAAAGCCCGCCTCCCCCTTGAGCTCGCGCGGCAAAATGGCCGCCACCGGCTCGGCCAGCAGGTCGGGCAGCAGAGGATCCGGGCTGTCGAGATAGAGATCCAGGGTGCGCGGCCAGGGGCTCTCCAGCCGCGCCAGATGGGCGAACAACGGGCGATCCCGCAAGGCCAGCAGACTCTCCATCACATCCTCCACCACCAGCTCACGCCCGTGGTGAAAGCGCACCGCCGGGCGCAGGTAGAAGCGCCAGTGACAAGGGCCGACCTGCTCCCAGTGGTGAGCCAGATCGCCCTCGATTTCCCCATTTTCCTCATTTCGCCGGGTGAGGCCGTTGAAGATCTGGCGGCTCAGGTGAATTTCGGAGCGGCGCAAGGGCGCGGTGGGCAGCAGACTGGGCAGGGGCCGGTAGTAGGGCACCCTCAGGATCTGGCGCCCCTCCCGGGTGGCCTGGCCGAGCTGCTCGATAAGCAGCGGGGTGAGCAGATCCAGGCGATCTTCGGCCAGCCGCACCGCCTGCGCCAGCTGGCCCTGACTCAGCAGATCCCGCAATCGGCGCCGGGTCAGGCTCTCCTGGTTGTCGAGCAGGGTGAGGCGGGAGCGCCGCCCCCGCCCTGCCTCCGCCGTCCAGCACAGCCAGCCCTGCCCTTCCATGCGGCGCAGCAGCAGGCGGGCATTGCGCGTGGTGCAGCAGAGCAGATCGCCACCTCGGCGAGGCTGATCTCCCGCTCATCGCAGCCAAGCTGCTGGGTGAGCCGTTGAAATTGCTGATAAAGGCGGGTGGTAGGCATAAAAGAGGAAATCCTGTCTCTGAAAGTCATCAGTTTTTACTTCCGCATTTTAGCTCAATACTGCTGGCGAACGTGAGAACCACTGCACAGGAGCACCATCATGAGCCATGCCAACCCCCTCAAACCGAACCGGATCCAGCAAACCCTTCGTCGCTACTTCCTGAGGATCCTGCCCCGCCCTCTGAAGCTGGTCGAAGATCCCATGGTGCAGCTCAACCGCCTGATGCAGTGGGACATGCACCAGATAGACGACAGGGAGTATCGCCGCCGTCTCTGAGGTTGCCGTCACCGACGCCATCCGGTCACCCCCATCCCCCGGCATTGCTTTGCCGGAATGGGTGGTTTACATCGGCGCCAGGACTGCTAGATTGGACGTCTATCCATCCATAATGGTGACATCCAACAAGGAGTGTGTGATGAAAGATGCGACCCTGGCCCTGCACCACGGCTTTGCCAACGACCCCACCACCAAGGCCGTTGCCGTGCCCATCTACCAGACGGTGGCCTACGAGTTCGAGAGCGCCCAGCACGGGGCGGACTTGTTCAATCTGGCGGTGCCGGGGAACATCTACACCCGCATCATGAACCCCACCAACGATGTGCTGGAGCAGCGGATGGCCGCGCTGGAAGGGGGCATCGCCGGCCTGGTGGTCTCGGCGGGCTCCGCCGCCATCACCTACGCCATCCAGGCGCTGACCGCCGCCGGTGACAACATCGTCTCCACCCCCCAACTCTATGGCGGCACCTACACCTTGTTCGCCCACATGCTGCCGAGCTTCGGGGTCGAGGTACGCTTCGCCAAGGATGACAGCGCCGAGGCCATCGCCGCCCTCATCGATGACAAAACCAAGGCGGTCTACTGCGAGAGCATCGGCAACCCGGCCGGCAACATCGTCGACATCGCCGCCCTGGCCAAGGCCGCCCACGCCCGCGGCGTGCCGCTCATCGTCGACAACACGGTCGCCACTCCGGTCTTGTGCAAACCCATCGAACACGGCGCCGACATCGTGGTGCACAGCCTGACCAAATATGTCGGCGGCCACGGCAACTCCCTGGGGGGCGTCATCGTCGACTCGGGCAAGTTCCCCTGGGCGGATCACGCCGAGCGCTTCCCCCAGCTGACCCAACCCGAGCCTTCTTATCACGGGGTGGTCTACACCGAGGCCTTCGGCCCGGCTGCCTTCATCGGCCGGGTGCGCACCGTGCCGCTGCGCAATACCGGGGCGGCGCTGGCGCCGATGAACGCCTTCCTGCTACTGCAAGGGCTGGAAACCCTTAGCCTGCGCATGGAGCGCCACGTGGACAACGCTCTGCGGGTGGCCCACCACCTCAAGCACCACCCCAAGGTGGCCTGGGTCAGCTACGCCGGTCTGCCGGGTCACCCCCACTACCCGCTGGCGGAGAAGTACATGGCCGGTCGCCCCTCGGCCATCCTCTCCTTCGGCCTGAAGGACGGCTACGAGGCGGGCGTGCGCTTCTACGATGCCCTCAAGATCTTCAAGCGGCTGGTCAACATCGGCGACGCCAAGTCCCTGGCCTGCCACCCCGCCTCTACCACCCATCGCCAGTTGAGCGAAGAGGAGCAGGCCAAGGCTGGAGTGAAACCTGAGATGATCCGGCTGTCAGTGGGAATCGAAGCCATCGAGGACATACTGGCGGATCTGGATCAGGCGCTGGAGGCCTGAGTCAATCGACGAAGGAGCGGGCACCACGCCCGCTCTTTTTCATCCATAAGTGAACCTGCTGCCGGGGCGCTGCGTATCACCGCCTTCCGTCACTGCGTCGAGGTTTCCATGATAGTCCTGCACCACCTGAACAAATCCCGCTCCCAGCGCATCATCTGGCTGCTTGAAGAGCTGGGCCTGCCCTACCAGATCAAGGCCTACCAGCGCGATGCCGCCACCTTCCTGGCGCCGCCCGAGCTCAAGGCCGTCCACCCCCTCGGCAAGTCGCCGGTCATCGAGTTTGACGGCCGGGTGCTGGCGGAATCCGGTGCCATCACCGAATACCTGATCGCCCGCCACGCTCCGGAACGGCTGGCACCGGCCACTGACAGCCCGGAGTATCCCGAATACCTGCAGTGGCTCCACTTCGCCGAGAGCTCCGGTATTCTGCCGCTGCTGCTCGATATGTTCGTGCGCAAGGATGGCAGCCCGATGCGCTTCCTGCCGGACTACGCCAAAGCCGAGTGTACCAAGGTGCTGGGCTACCTCGATGAGGTGCTGGCAAGCCGCCACTACCTGGTGGCCGATCGCCTCACCGGCGCCGACATCCTGAACTCCTTCCTGGTGGATCTGCTGGCCCAGAGCGGCCAGCTGGCCCAGTTCCCGCATCTGCAAGCCTACTGGCAGCGCCTCAATACCCATCCGGCCCGCCAGAAGGCGGCGGCGCTGGAGCGCGAGCTGGACCGCAGCGCCGAATAAACGGCAGTGCCCGGCGACACCACGCAAAACGCCCCGATGATCGGGGCGCTTTCTTTTCCGTTGGCCAGCCGGTGATCAGAGGGCGAGGGAAAGGATCCGCGCCACTATGGTTGCCAGGATGACTTACAGCGCGTGGGACAGGATCCTGGCTACCTTGTCGGGATCAATGTCCTGCTGCTCCCCGAGGGCGGTCAGCCCGAAACGCTTGAGGTTGGAGCAGATACCGGGGATGCAGCTCTCGCTCAGCCCGTAGTCGGCAAGCCGGGTACCCACCCCCATCTGCTGGAAGAACTGCTCGGTGCGGATGATGGCCTCCTCGATGCGCAGCGCCTTGTCCTCGCGGCTGGAGTGCCATACCCGCTCGGCGAACTGCGCCAGCTTCTCCTGCTTCTGGGCCGATTGCTCCCGCAGCAGGGAGGGCAACACCACAGCCAGGCTCTGGGCATGATCCAGCCCGTGCAGGGCGGTGAGCTGGTGACCGATGGCGTGGGTGGACCAGTCCTGGGGCACGCCGCGACCGATGAGGCCGTTGAGCGCCAGGCTGGCCGCCCACATCAGGTTGGCGCGCACCTGGTAGTTGGTGGGCTCCGCCAGCGCGCGCGGACCGTTGTCCACCAGCACCTGCAGCAGCCCTTCCGCCAGCCGGTCCTGCACCTCGCCCCCCACCGGGAAGGTGAGGTACTGCTCGAGGATGTGGACGAAGGCATCCACTACGCCATTGCCCACCTGGCGCGGTGGAAGGCTGTAGGTGGTGGCGGGATCCAGCACCGCAAACACCGGTTGCACCAGCGGATTGTAGAAGGAGAGCTTGGCCTCCCCCCGGCTCACCACGGCGGCGGGGTTGCTCTCCGAGCCGGTGGCCGGCAGGGTCAACACGCAGCCCAGCGGCAGCGCTGCCTTGATGGGGGCCTTGTCCCGCAGGATCTCCCAGGGATCGTCCCCCTCGAAGCAGGCAGCGGCGGCCACGAACTTGGTGCCATCCACCACGGAGCCGCCACCCACCGCCAGCAGGAAGTCGATGCGCTCGCGCTTGACCAGAGCCACCGCCTCCATCAGCTGATCGTACTGGGGGTTGGCGCCGATGCCGGGAAACTCCAGCCACTCCCGGCCCGCCAGCGCCTGGGTCAACTGCTCATAGACCCCGTTCTGCTTGATGCTGCCACCCCCGTAGAGCACCAGCAGACGGCTGCCGGCCGGGATCAGCTCGGGCAGCCTGGCGATCTGGCCTTCACCAAAGCAGATGCGGGTGGGATTGGCATATTGGAAGTTGTACACGGCAGAGCCCTCGGTTGATTGCATGCCGGGGAATTGTGCGCCTGCCGTGCCATCAGGTCAAAAACGGGAGCCTGTCGTCAAAAATACGATGCCAGCCTGCCGATGCCGGGCGCTCCTGCCCGGCTTTGCTATGGTGATAGCGGGAAGACGAGTTCGTCGCCCCCTCAAGCCCCTCCCGGGGTCCCTTTCCCACTCACAGGGTCTCTATCATGAAACTGAAGCACGCCTGGATTGCGGGTGTCCTCACCCTCTGTGCCCCTCCCCTGCTCTATGCCGCCGAGGTCACCACCCATGTGGCCGTGGCCCCCGGACAAGCCAGCCTGGCCGAAGAACTGACCGCCAGGGCAACCGTCACCGCCATCGACCTGGCCACCCGCAAGGTCAGCCTGAAAAATGCCGAAGGGCAGACCCTGGACCTGATCGCCGGGGAGGAGGTGACCAACCTTCCCCAGCTCAAGGTGGGAGATGTCGTGGCCCTGAGATATCTGCAACTGCTGGACCTGACCCTGCTCAAGGGCACCGCCGGGGTGAGAAAACGGGTGGTGGAAGTGGAAGGGGGCAAGGCGGCCGCCGGGGAGAAACCCGCTGCCGGCGCTGGCATGCAGGTAACCATCTATGCCGACGTCATCGACGTGGACAAGGCGCACCAGACCATCCGGGTCAAGGGGGTCGACCATACCCTGACCCTCAAGGTGCAGGATCCGGCCCAGTTCGCCCTCATCGCCAAGGGGGACCAGATCAAAGCCGTACAGACCACCGCCATCGCCATCGGGATCGCCCCCCAGAGTCCCTGAGCCCTGACCACGGCCTGCCAGCCCCGTGGCAAGGGGGCAACCCCTTGCCTTTAACGCCCAATGATTTCCGTTTGAATCACATCATGCCTGGGAGGCGGATTTGCCGGTGAGGCGATCCATGGCCTCCTTGAGCATGGCATCGCGCTGCGCGGCCAGGTCCTTGCTCTGCGTTTCGCGCTCCTCGGCAGAGAGCGTCTTGTCATCCGCTATCCCCTTGAGCTGACGCTCGAGATCGTCAAATTTTTTGCGATCAAAGCCCAGGGCCTTGTCCACCATCTGCTGCACCCGCGCATCCTTGACGCCACCGGTCAGGACTGTGTTCTTGCCGTTCCTGGCCAGATGCTCGTAGGTCAGTGCCTGCTGCGCCTTGCCGGTCAGCACCTGACTGGAGAGGCTGACCTGCTGAGACCAGCCGCTCTGCTTGTCGTCGCTGTCGCTGAGGGTCGCCAGGGCTCGGTTCTGGGACGCGCTCTGGGCGAGTTGATGACCATAGGGTTTGATATCCATGAAGGCTCCACGCTCACTGCCGGCCTCGCCGGCTCCGGGGATGGTTTCCCCGCCATGGGCCGGAGACAGCAAAATGCAGGCCAACTTGAGTACCCCCCTCTTTCGACGTTTCAGCACGGGGTTGCAACACGCCTCCTTCTGCACTCCATGACGAGTGCGACCAGACCCATCAAAAAAAGGCGCCCGAAGGCGCCTCTTGTGGACAGAAGTCGGCTCGTCATGACATCAGCGACGGCTGATGTGGAGCGGACCGAAGGTCTGGGCCACCGGCATGATCTCGATGCTGTTGATGTTGACGTGGGCAGGCTGCTCGCTGATCCAGAGTACGGTATTGGCGATGTCTTCCGGCAGGATGGCCTGCACCCCCTGATAGACGGTGGCCGCCTTGGCGTCGTCGCCGTGGAAGCGCACGTTGGAGAACTCGGTGCCGCCACACAGGCCGGGCTCCACGTTGGTGACACGCACCGCCGTGCCCGCCAGATCCGCACGCAGGTTGAGGCTGAACTGCTTCACGAACGCCTTGGTCGCGCCGTAGACGTTGCCGCCCGGATAGGGATAGGTCCCTGCGATGGAGCCGATATTGATGACGTGGCCGCAGTTGCGCGCCACCATGCCCGGCAGCAGCAACCGGGTGATCAGGGTCAGGCCGCTGATGTTGGTGGCGATCATCTGCTCCCAGTCCTCAAGGTCTGCCTTGTGGGCAGGCTCCAGCCCCAGTGCCAGGCCGGCGTTGTTGACCAGCAGGTCCACCTGTTGCCATTCGGTCGGCAGCCCCTCGATGGCGGCGCGGGTGGCAGCCTTGTCCTGGACGTCGAACACCAGGGGCAGGAACTGCTCGCCCAGATCCTCGGACAGGGCGGCCAGCCGTTCGCCGCGGCGCCCGGTGCCGATCACCCGGTGGCCAGCGCTCACCAGCAGGCGGCTGATGGCCTCACCAAAGCCGGACGAGGCGCCCGTTACCATTGCAATCATGTGAACCTCCATTGTTATTTGTCTTCTTGAAAAATCAGCACGTTATATGTCGCGTTTGCCCAGCTTTCGCCATGCGAACACCGCCAGATGCAGCAGGAAGAGACCCGAGCCCCCCAGCGCAAACAGCAGGCCGGTCAGGGCGTTGACCGAGGTATCGGCGCCGCACCACCACCAGACCAGCCAGCCGACGACCCCGATGAGAAAGGTCTGGGCGGCACAGACCGGGCAGCGCCCGAGCTTGGCCCTGATGGCCGTAGCCAGGCAATCTTCGCAACTCATGATGGCGCCTGCCGCTTATTCCCCAGCGCCAGCACCAGGCGGTGGGCATGCTGGCCGGGCCCGTAATAATCGGGCAGCCGTACCCCGGGGCGAAACCCCAGCCCCTGATAGAGGGTCCTGGCTTCTGGGTTGGCGTCGGCGACCTCGAGGCGAATCGCCCCCCAGCCGGCCTCGCGCCCTTCCCGGATCACCTGCTCCAGCAGGCGGCGTGCCCACCCCTGACGGCGGATGGTCCAGCGGATGGCGAGGGTCTGGATGATGAGACGATCCCAGCCTTTGTGCTCCAGCACGCTCACATAGCCCATCACCTGCGCCTTCTCGTCTTGCAGCAGCAGGGTGCGCCCCTTGGCCTGATTGAGCAGATAGTGCCAGCGGCTGCGGCCGAAGGCGACCTCGGGGGGAAAACAGTAGCGTTCCAGCTTCACGATGGCGCCCAAATCATCGGCTCGGGCGGCGCGCACGGTCAACACGGGGAGTCCTTGTTCGGTTATTTATCCTCAGCACCAGAAATGCGACTTGTATCACAAGTTACCAAGGCAGAATATTAGGCACTGTAACCTCTTGTTTCCCCTCGCGCCATTGTCGTGCTTGTCGGTGCATCGAAGCCCACTGGGGATCCTGCCGTTTCTGGCAGTCCTTTCTGTGGAGCCTGAAAATATGAGTACCTATGTCATCGTCGAGGAGCCGGGCGACTGGCCCTGCCATGCCGACTATCTGCTGACCGCCCGCACCTACCTGCAACACGGTCTGCCCACCACAGGGGGGCGTCCGCGCATCATCAACCTCTGCCGCAGCCTGGAACACCTGGGGGCCGGTTATTACTGCTCCCTGCTGGCCCAGGCCCGCGGCCACCACTGCCTGCCGGGATTGCAGGCCATCAGCAGGCTGCAACCCCAGCAGCCTCCCGCCAAGCTGTGGCGCAAATTGCAGGGCTGGCTGGCCCAGCAGAGCGAGGACAGGATCCGGGTGCGCGCCATCTTCGGCCAGTGCGAACAGAGCGAGCTGGCGGGGCTCGCCCGCTATTACTACGGCCTGAGCCAGTTGCCGCTGCAGGAGCTGACCCTCAAGCGCGGTCGCCACGGCTGGTCGGTGCGCCAGCAGGAGAGCCTGTCACCGCTGGCGCTGAGCCCGAGCGAGAAGGCGCTGATGGTGCAGCACGCCCAGGCGCTGGTGGGCACGGGGGACGAGGAACAGACGGCGCCACGCTACCAGCTCGCCATCCTGGTCGACCCCAACGACGGCCGCGCCAGCAGCGATGCCCTGGCGCTGGAGCGTTTCATCAAGGCGGCCGCTGCCCAGGGGATCCAGGCCGAGATCCTGCCTCCCTCGGCCATCGAGCGGTTGCCGGAGTTCGACACCCTCTGGCTGCGCGCCGAGACCGCGGTCGGCCACTACACCTTCGAATTTGCCCGCCGTGCCGAGCAGCTCAAGATGCCGGTCATCGACAGCTCCCGTGCCATTCTCGCCTGCAGCAACAAGCTCTATCTCTACGAGCTGATGGTGCGCAGCGGCGTGCCCATGCCCCCCACCACCGTCGTGACCCGCCGCGGCCGCCAGCATGTGGACGAACTGGTGCAGCGCCTCGGTCTGCCGCTGATGGTGAAGATCCCCGACGGCGCCCAGGGGCGCGACCTCGCCATGGCCAGCGATGACATCCAGCTCGCCCGCCTGCTGGACGAGGGGCTGGCCCGCTCCGCCCTGCTGCTGGTCCAGAGCCGGATCCCTGCCGAGTTCGACTGGCGCATCGGCTTTCTCGACGGCTCGCCGCTGTTCGCCTGCCGCCGCTACCGACCCGAACCCGGCAACCGCATCCGTCGCCGCAAACACCCCCTCGACATGAGCCGCATCGAGGCGCTGCCCCTCAGCGACGTGCCGGAGCGGGTGCTGCAAACCGCCCGCCGCGCCGTGCACCAGCTCGGCAACGGCCTGTTCGGGGTGGATCTGCGCCAGCAGGGTCAGGGCTGCGTGTTGCTGGAAATCATCGACAACCCCTGGATACGTGGCGATATTGAAGACAGGGAGGCAAAGGACCTCTACGAGCGCCTCGCCCGGGCCTTCCGCCAGCGGCTGGAGAACCGGGGGCAGAGCGCGACAGGATAACAAGCATCGCGAGCAGAGGTGGATATGATGACAATGCAGTGGTGGGACATCGCGCCCCTTGGCTGGGAGAACATCCTGGTCTGTCTGGTGTGTGGCACCCTGGTGGGGCTGGAGCGGCAGCTTCGCGGCAAGCCGGTGGGGATCCGCACCTCTTCCCTCATCGTGCTCGGCACCTACTGTTTTCTCGCCATCGGCGCCGCCGTCAGTCCTCAGGGCGCCGATCAGGCGCGGGTGCTGGGTCAGCTCATCACCGGGGTCGGCTTTCTCGGGGCCGGGGTCATGATGACCCGGGATGGTCAGGTGCTGGGGGTGACCTCCGCCGCCGCCATCTGGATGCTGGCCGCCCTCGGCGCCCTCATCGGCATGGACATGCTGCATCAGGCGCTGCTGCTCACCGGCGTCACCCTCTCCATCCTGGTGGGGGTGGACTACTTGGAAGCCAGCTTCAAGAGCCTGCGCCGCGGGGTGCACAATCGGCTGGAACACTGGCGCCACGGGGCCGAGCCCTCGGTCTCTTCCCGCCGGGACGATCTGGGCAGCGGCATCGAGAAGTAAGCCGCCACCATGAAAAAGGGCTCCACTATGGAGCCCTTTCTGTTGTCTGCCTCCCTCAGCGCACCAGCAGGAAGCGGCCGGTGAGGGGCGGCAAGTCCACCGTCACGCTGCTGCCACCGATGGCCAGGTTCTCGCCGCTCTGCAGATCCACCAGGGCGCTGCCGCTGCGCAGCTTGCCGACCGGCACGGCGTAGCTCTGAGGCGTGGTGGAGACATTGAGCAGGTAGACTACTTGCTCGCCCGCCGTCTGCTTGATGTCGCCATAGACGCTCCCCTCGGCCACCAGCTTGACCCGCTCCCCCTGATAGAGGGCGGGGTGGGCGGCGCGCAGGGCCAGCAGAGCGCTCAGCCACTGCTTGAGCTCGGCCTGCTCGCTGCTCGGCACGAAGCCGGTGACACCGGGGACCTTGCCATCGCTGCGGGCCACGTGATCATCGCAGAGCCCCTGGGCCGCACAGTCGCCCCCCACCTGACTGGCAAAGCCAGGCACCTCGTCGCCAAACTCCTCGCCATAGTAGAAGGTAATGGGACCGGAGCGGGCGGCCATGAAGCTGAAGGCCGCCTTGTGGCGCTGCCAGTAGTCCGCCCCATTGAAGTTGCCCCGCTCCAGCAGATCGCCGAAGCGCACCAGATCGTGGTTGCCCAGCATCAGGTTGGGCATGGCATGGTCCGGGTAGTTCTCCACCTTGTTCCAGCTGGCGTCGAGCACGCTGGCCCCCTGCCCGCCCTTGCCGGACTCTTCCACCGCCAGCGCCTGTACCAGGCCGTAGCGCAGGGGGAAGTCGAACGCCGAAGAGAGCGCCGGGTTGTCGCTCGGGCCATAGGCCTGGGCGCGGATCTCGTCGGCGCCCTTCCACACTTCCCCCACCATGTAGCCGAGGGTGCCCCACTGCTGGCCGGCGGCCTTGCGCGCCGCGCTGGCCTGGGCCACCTCGCTGCGAATGGCGCGCCAGTCATCCAGCCCCAACTGATAAGCCTGATCGAGGCGCCAGCCGTCGATGCCGTACTGCTCGACCCAGTAACGGGCCACCTCCTTGAAGTAGGCCAGACTCTCGGGCTGGCCGTAATCCACCAGTTGACCCGGGTAGCCTGCGCCGCCGCTCTTGAGGGCAGGCAGCCGCCCCTCTGGTGAAGGCTTGCTCACCCCCACCTTGTTGACGTGGCCGAACACCCCGTCGAGGAAGACATAGAGCCCGCGCTGGTGCGCCCCGTCCACCAGTTTTTTAAGCTTGGCGTTGCTGCCGAAGTTGGGATCCACGTTGAAGAAGTCGCAGGCGAAGTAACCGGTGGCATCCAGCCGGTCGTCCCCGGCCTGGCCGGCGCAGGAGTCAAACACCGGCGTGAGCCAGATGGCGTTGACGTTGAGGCTCTTGATGTGGTCGAGGCTGTCGATGATCCCCTGCAGATCGCCGTTGTGCCGGGAGGGGCCGTAGCCGACGCCGTAGTTGGCGCTGCCATCGCCGTCGACGAAGGACTCCACCATCACCTGGTAGGTGCGCAGGTTGCAGGCTGGCTGATCATTGCCGTAGCAGGCGCGGCTGGCCGACGCGGGGGGCGGATTGACCACCGGAGGCTGGGGGTCACTGCTGCCACCGCCTCCCCCGCTGCCGCAAGCCGTCAGTAACAGGGCGGCCCCGATGAGGCCGCCACGACGCAACGTTCCTTGTTTCATTGTTATGTTCCCGCTGTGGTGGATGGGCGCCCAAAGCGCCGCACTGGGGTCATGATAACGACCTGACCGACGCGGGTCTGTGACTGAAAACGTTACCTGACTCAACGAGTTAGCATGTCAGAAGCGATGCATGTTGCGATCGGGGAAGGCGGCGCGCTCGTCGATGGGCAGGATCAGGTGGTAGACCTCGTGGGCCGCCAGGGTGAAGCCCGAGGGCCACGCCAGTTGATGGCGATGATCGATGAAGACACGGGCGAAGCGACGCTCGGTCTCCATGGCCGCAAACAGCGGCTGGCCGCGCCAGGGGGTGAGATCCAGCACGCCTGTGGTGCCGTCGGAGAGCACCACGAACAGAGACCAGCCCTGCATATATTCCACATCGATGAAGACCGGCATCCCTTCGGCTCCGATTGAGAAATCCGGCGCAATTATAGGCACGACCATTGTCTCGATGTGCCAGCAGGATCACAGTTTCCCCAGCGTTTTATGCTCTCTTCGAACCCTGCATCCCGTCACAAAAAATCATAAAACGTGCCAGCTTCTCCATTTATACCTCACCCCCATGCAACCTTTGCCAGGCGCCACTGTCATACTCCTGCACCATAACAACAATGCGTCCGGGGACTGGGCGCAAACAGGTTTGCAGGAACAATATGACCACCATCAAACAATGGCTGGGACCGGTTTGGCCCATCGCCGTCTTTTCATTGATCGCGCTCATCTCCCTGACCGTCAGCCGCCTTGGCCTGGGCCTCTGGCAACTGGAACGGGTGGATGCCGTCTCTGGCTGGCAGGAGATGCTGCTGCAAGGCATTCGCGTCGACGTTGCCACCCTCTGCTGGGTCTGGGGCGTACCCGCCGTCTTGACCCAGTTGCTGGCCGGGCCCCACGCGCCGGGGCGGCTCTGGATGCAGCTGATCCGGATCTGGCTCACCCTGGGGCTCTGGCTGATGCTCTTTCTCGAGATCTCCACTCCCGCCTTCGTCACCGAATACGGGGTGCGCCCCAACCGTCTCTATGTGGAGTACCTCATCTATCCGAAGGAGGTGCTCTCCATGCTGTGGGCTGGCCGCAAGGGCGAGCTGCTGCTGGCCGTGATCTTCAGCGGTGCAGTGCTGGGCGGTGGCTGGTGGCTGAGCGGCCGCCTGGTGCGTGACCTAAGCTTCCCCCGCTGGTACTGGCGCCCCGCCTTCGCCCTGCTGATCCTCGCCGTCGGCTTCCTCGGCGCCCGCTCCAGTCTCGGCCATCGCGCCCTGAATCCGGCCATGGTGGCCTTTGCCGACGATCCCCTGGTCAACGCTCTCACCGTCAACTCCGCCTACTCCCTCTTCTTTGCCATCAAGCAGATGGGGGCCGAGGAGGACACCAGCCAGTTTTACGGCAAGATGGCTGACCATCAGGTACTCGACATAGTCCGCGAGGAGAGCGGTCGCCCTCTCAGCGATTTCACCTCTGCCGATCTGCCGAGCCAGACCTTCAACACGGCCAGCTACCAGGGCAAGCCCAAAAACCTGGTGATCCTGCTGCAAGAGAGTCTGGGGGCCCAGTTCGTCGGCTCCCTCGGCGGCCTGCCGCTCACCCCGAACATCGATGCCTTGTCGAAAGAGGGTTGGGCGTTCGAGCAGCTCTACGCCACCGGTACCCGTTCGGTACGCGGCATCGAGGCGGTGCTCACCGGCTTCACGCCGACCCCGGCCCAGGCCGTGGTCAAGCTCGGCAAGAGCCAGACCAACTTCTTCACCATCGCCGACCTGCTCAAGCAGCGAGGCTATGACACCAGCTTCATCTATGGTGGCGAGAGCCACTTCGACAACATGCGCAGCTTCTTCCTAGGCAATGGCTTCACCACCATCGTCGAGCAGAAGGACTTCAAGAACCCGGTGTTCGAGGGATCCTGGGGCGCCTCGGATGAAGATCTGATGGCCAAGGCCAACGAGACCTTCGCGGCGCTGCACAAGGAGGGCAAACCCTTCTTCAGCCTGGTGTTCAGCTCCAGCAACCACGACCCCTTCGAATTCCCCGACAACCGCATCGCCCTGTACGAGCAGCCCAAGCAGACCCGCAACAACGCCGCCAAGTACGCGGACTACGCCGTCGGCGAGTTCTTCAAGAAGGCCAGGGCATCGGACTACTGGAAGGACACCCTGTTCCTGGTCATCGCCGATCACGACAGCCGGGTCGGGGGAGCCAGCCTGGTGCCCATCCCCCGCTTCCACATCCCGGGGGTCATCCTGGGGGACGGCATAGCACCGAGAAAGGATCCCCGCATCGTCAGCCAGATCGACATGGCCCCGACCCTGCTCTCCCTCATGGGCATAAGTGCCGACTACCCCATGCTGGGCAAGGATCTCACCCGCATGCCCGCCGACTGGCCGGGACGCGCCATCATGCAGTACGACAAGAACTTCGCCCTGATGCGTGGCAGGGATGTGGTGATCCTGCAGCCCGAGCGGGCGCCGGAAGGCTTCATCTACGAGGATGCGACCGAAACGCTCACCCCGGCGCCGCAGCCGGGCGCCATGAAGGATGCCGCCCTGGGGCTGGTCCTGTGGGGCAGCCTGGCCTATCAGCAGGGGCTCTACCGGACGGCGCAGGACAGCCGGCTGGCTCTCAACTGAGGAACCGCCCACAAAAAAACCGCCCTCGGGCGGTTTTTTCTTGCGGCTCGCCCCATCAGGGGTGAGGGAAGCAGGGGAGCGAGCGGCTGAACCTGTGCTCGAACACCAGGGAGGTCTCGAGGTGCACCACCTCTTCCCGGGAGGTGAAGTGATCGAAGACGAAATTGCGCAGGTGTTCGGTATCGGAGACGCACAGGTGCACCAGGAAATCATCCTTGCCGCCCATGTGGAACAGGCTGATCACCTCGGGCAGGGCCAGGATGGCGTCGCGAAACGCATCGATGATCTGGCGGCTGTGACGGGCCAGTTGCAGGGAGACCATGGCCTGGATGTGACCGCCCAGGGCCTGGTAATCCACCTCGCAGTGCGCCCCCTTGAGCACGCCATCCTGCTGCAGCTTGCGCACCCGCTCCAGACAGGTGGACGGCGCCACCCCGACCAAGGCCGCCAAATCCTTGTTGGTCATGCCCGCATCGCGAAACAGATGGGCCAGGATGTCCAAGTCCAGTTGATCCAGGTTTCTCATCTTTACTCCTTGCATCGCTCGATTTTTTTAGACTCTGCCCGTAAACCGGGCCGAACACAACGCAGATTGACATCGCCTCCGGCCCCTCTATGCTGTGCCGCACCCGCAGGATGCCGATCCCGTTGACCCCGACCACCACGAGGAACCCCATGCTCAGTGCCCATCCCTTCTGGAGCCTGGACGTTCCACGGCTCGACGGCCAGCTCCTGCTCACCCCCTGCCCCGGCAGCCAGCAGGTCCCCATGGCCGACGCCCTTGCCCAGTTGCAGTTGGCCGGTGCCGGCGGGGTGCTGACCCTGATGACGGTGGAGGAGCTGGCCCTGTGCGGGTCCCTCTCTCTCGGGCAGCTGGTGCAGGCCAGAGGCATGAGCTGGTTCCATCTGCCCATTGCGGATGACGAGGCACCGGATGCCGCCTTCGAACAGGCCTGGCCCGGGGTGCAACCCCGACTGCTCGCCCTGCTACGCGAGGGACGGCACCTTGCCATTCACTGTCACGGCGGAAGCGGGCGTACCGGGCTGGCGGCCGCCCTGCTGCTGATGACCCAGGGGCTGCCCCAGCAGGAGGCCATGACCCTCATCCGGGCCAGACGGCCACGTGCCTTCACCCTGGCCTGCCACCGTCACTGGCTCGATACCCGTGGGCGGCGGCTGGCCGGAGCGGACTGATGGGCTCTATCCCTTGGGCTGCTGGTAGGTAAACACCTTGCCGATGTCTTCCACCTTGTAGCTGGTCAACTGGTAGACGTAATAGTTGAGCCAGTTGGAAAACAGCAGGTGACCGTGGCTGCGCCAGGTGGCGCGCGGGGTCTGGCTTGGGTCGTTGTTCGGGTAATAGTTGACCGGAATGACGGGGGTGAGCCCGGCCGCCAGATCCCGCCGGTATTCCCCATCCAGGGTCAGGGCGTCATATTCCGGATGGCCGGTGACGAACACCTGGCGACAATCCTTGGTGGCGGCCAGATAGACGCCCGCCTCTTCCGACTCGGCGAAGATCTGCAGATCGGTGTGGGCGCG
Organism: Aeromonas sp. PrichA-15; assembly: GCF_017939245.1. Classification (NCBI taxonomy): domain Bacteria; kingdom Pseudomonadati; phylum Pseudomonadota; class Gammaproteobacteria; order Aeromonadales; family Aeromonadaceae; genus Aeromonas; species Aeromonas sp. PrichA-15. Next base: position 17,074 of record NZ_JAGKRH010000032.1, read on the forward strand.
GATGAGATCCCCGTCGAAGGCCGCATAGCGGGAGTGGGGCGCCACGAATTCATCATCGAAGCCGCGCAGCAGCGCCTCGTGCTCGTCGAGGCGGTGGTGGCGATAGACCCCGGAGAGCTTCTCGCCGTGGGTCTGCTTCTCCATGCCGTACAAGGCTTTCAGCGCCGCCTGCACCGCCCAGCAGAGGAAGAGGGTGGAGGTGACATGCTGATGGGACCACTCGATGATCTCGACGATGCGGGGCCAATAGACCACCTCCTCGAACTCCACCAGCCCGAGTGGCGCCCCCGTGATGATCATGCCGTCGTAGTTGTTGCCTCTCACCTGCTCGAAGTCGTGATAGAAGTTCTCCAGGTGCGCCTGGGGCGTGTTTTTCGACTCCCGATCGTCGATGCGCAACAGATCCACGTCCACCTGCAAGGGCGAGTTGGAGAGCATCCGCATCAGCTGGATCTCGGTTTCTATCTTCTTGGGCATCAGATTGAGGATGAGCACCCGCAGCGGGCGGATGTTCTGGGTGACGGCCCGGGATTCCGTCATCACGAAGATGTTCTCCTGCCCCAGCACTTCGGCGGCGGGCAACTGGTCCGGGATCTTGATCGGCATGCTGACTCCCTGTACTGCATCGGTAAATATGTCTGGACATCTAGAAGCCTATAATAAAGCGCTCCCGCTGTCATCAGATACCTTTTGTATTCACCCCGCCCTTTGACTAGCATACGGCTCAGTGTGTCCCTCGTACCCAACCCCATGACAGGAATCAAGATCTCCGTAGAACGGCTGCAAGTCGGCAATTATGTCTCCCTGCCTTTGGGATGGCGTGAGCACCCGTTTCTGTTCTCCAGCTTCAAGCTCAAGAGCGAGGAGGAGATCGAGCTCATTCGTCGCCTTGGCCTCAAGCTGGTGACCATCATTCCCGACAAGAGCGATGCGCCGCCCAAACCGCTGAACCAGATCCAGGCCCAGCCGGTAGAGGCGCCGGATACCTCCCAGCGTCAGGCCGAGATGCAGCTGGAGAAGGAGCGCCGCATCGAGCAGCTGCAGCAGTATCGCCGCGATCTGCAGCAGTGCGAGAAGCAGTTCCAGCAGTCGCTGGCCCAGGTGCGCAACGTGATGAGCAAGATCCAGTCCCGCCCCCTCAATGCCATCGGCGAGGCGCAGGAGCTGATCAACGCCATGACCGAGCAGCTGCTGTCGGTGGACGAGATGGTGCTGCACCTGGTCTCCGACAGCGAGGACGGCAACAACCTCTACTTCCACTCCCTCAACGTCAGCGTGCTCAGCATGCTGCTGGCCAAGGAGTGCAACATGTCGGCCGACGAGATCCGCCAGGTCGGCATGGGAGCCCTGTTCCACGACATCGGCAAGCTGAAGATCCCGAGCCAGATCCTGCGCAAGACCGAGCCGCTCACCAAGCCGGAGCAGAACCTGATGGCCCAGCACCCGCGCTACGGGCTGGATCTGCTCAATCTGGCCAAGGACTTCCCGGCCGAGGCGAAGGGAATCGTGCTGCACCACCACGAATACCTGGACGGCAGCGGGCCGGAGGGGCTCAAGAAGGGGCAGCTCGATCCGCTCACCCAGATTGTGTCGCTGATCAACGAGTACGATAACCTCTGCCACATGCAGGCCAAGGTACCCTACTCGGCCCTGAGCGGCCTCTACAAGCAGCGCAAGGCCCAGTTCAACCCGGACTACCTCGGCATGCTGATCCGGCTGATGGGGATCTACCCGCCCGGCAGCGTGGTGCAGCTCTCCAACGGCCAGGTGGGGCTGGTGATGTCGGTCAACGCCTCCCGCCTGCTCTACCCCTCGGTGCTGGTGTACGATCCGCGCATCCCGCGCCAGGAGGCGGCCATCATCGACCTCGACGCGGCCGAGCTCTCCATCGCCAAGGTGATCCATCCCAAACGGCTGCCGCCGGCGGTGTTTGAGTACCTCAACCCGCGCACCCGCATCAGCTACTACTTCGAACACACCAAGCCCTGATCGACCCGGCCACCCAGGTGGCCCCCCCAGCCCAGCCGTCAGCCCCGAGGAGCCCGCCATGCGCATCGAAATCATCAGCACCGGAGACGAGATAGTGACGGGTCTGGTGGTGGACACCAACGCCGCCTGGCTGAGCGCCCTGTTGCTGGAGCAGGGCTGGCAGGTGCGCCGCCGCGTCACCGTGGGGGACAACCTCAAGGACTTGAAGGCCGTGCTGGCAGAGAGCGCCAGCCGCGCCGAGGTGGTACTGGTGTGCGGCGGGCTCGGCCCCACCGCCGATGATCTCACCGCCCAGGCGGCAGCCGAAGCCTTCGACCAGCCGCTCACCCTGTTCCCGGACTGGCTCGCCACCATCGAAGCGCGTTACGCCAACCGCGGCAGGCCCATGCCCGCCAGCAACGCCAAGCAGGCCTGGCTGCCGCAGGGGTGCGAGATCCTCGACAACCCGGTCGGCACCGCCTGCGGCTTTGTGGTCACCCACACAGGCCACCAGGGCCCAAGCCGGCTCTTCTTCACCCCGGGCGTGCCGTTCGAATTCAAGCAGATGGTGCGCGAGCAGATCATGCCGCGCCTCAAGGCGCTGGCTGGCGAGCAGACCGACACCGAACTGCGCCGTTTCTACACCTTCGGCGTCTCGGAGTCAGCCCTCAGCGACATGTTGGATGCCGCGCCCTGGCCCGCCGGCATCGAGCTCGGCTACCGCTCCTCCATGCCGCTCATCGAGCTGAAGCTTATTGGCCACGGCGCCAGCACGGCGGACATGGACGCCGCCGAGGCGCGGCTGCTCGCGGCCATCGAGCCCTGGCTGGTAGGACGGGGCGATGAGGAGCCGGCGCAGCAGATCCTGGATCTGCTGGGGGAGCGGTCGCTGCACTTGCAGGAAGGGGAGAGCCGGGGCGCCCTGCTGGCCATGTGCCATTCCCACCCCGGGCTGGAGGCGCACTTCATCCACAGCCTCCCCGCCGACCTGATGCAGCTGGCAGTGCCCGCCGCCCCCCTGAGCCTCACCATAGGCCGTGCCGGGCCGGACGGCGTGCCCCTGCTGCTGTGCGCCGACGGGCGGCAGTTTGGCCAGACCCTCAAGGTCAGCCACCCGGATCCCGAGAGCGGGCACCGGATCCTCGCCTTCGCCGCCCTCGACATGCTGCGCCGCCACCTGCTGGGGCTGCCGGTGCTCGCCGACTACCTCACCCTGACCCGAACGGCCAGGTGCCAGGAGGGCGCCCGGGACTAGAAGTGAGCCAAGCCTGCACCGCCATGGACCCAGTACCCGGCGAGCGCCAGGGTCAGCAGGCAGAAGGCCCTCTCGTAACCCCCGCCGCTCTTGAGGGGCAGGCCGGGCAGGCGAAAGCGCCGACGCCAGGGCCAGAGCAGGGGAATGCCCATGGGGGTGAGCCAGTCCCCCAGCAGATGGCTGAGATAGCCCACGATGAGGGCATCCTTCACCGCCCCCGACAGCAACCAGGGGGCTTCCACCTGGGCCAGCCCCCAGACCCCCATCCCCACCGCCAGCAGGCTGTGGGTGAAGCCGCGATGGCCGAACAGCCGGGAGAGCGGCCCCGAGATCCAGGGCAGTTGCCGCCCGAGCAGGGAGCGGGGGTGATCGAGATCCGGCAGCAGGGCGCTCGCCAGGGCCATGGGGACGATGTGCCACAGGCTGGCATCGGCCAGGGCCGGAGTCAGTTCGACCTTGTGGGCAAGCAGGACGCAGGTGACGGAAAACAGCAGGTGGCCTTGGGCGGTCATGGGGCTCGTTCGGTTGGACAGAAAAAGGGGCTGATCGGTGGCGACCAGGGTACTCGCCCTGAGGCGGCGGCAGATTAAAATCCTTCTATTCCTGCCTGGCAAGGTGATTTGCATCGCCACCTTCAACATGATGGACACTCTGGATAGCGAAAGCATAAAACGTCAGCATATTGCGCTAAAAAACTGCAATGGAGCCCATGGCATGGCCGGCTCTGCCCCTCTCCCGTCAGCCGATATTTCCTCAACCCGGCTCACCCATTTGCATTCAGATCGTTGACCCGGAAGGAAAAATACCCGAATACTGCGCGTTGGATCCGCCCCGGCGGCATTGGATGCCGGCAAGGAGAGGCCCCGACATGGGGCAAACCGGACAGGGACAACGAAGGAGGGCCCGGTGTTAAGCAAAGCGTGGTTTCAGCTGTCGGCCGACATGAGCTATGTCTGCCTGCGCATCACCCCGGGCCTCACCGAGCCCATCCAGGAAAGCGACGTCCTGGCCCTGCTGCGACTCTCCAACTGTCGGCGCTACGAACCCCTCGGCGAGGGGATCCGCGAAGCCGTCACCCTGCTCAACGCCCTCATCGCAGAGCCGGATGCCCCCGCGCATCCGCCAGTCCCCATTGCCCGGCGCCAGGATGCCAGGCTGCGCATCCAGGTGGACAAGGACCAGATGAGCGCCAGGGCGCAGATCACCGCGGACTGGGGTGGCCAGCCCCTGACCCTGGCCCAGTTGCAGGAGGCCCTGGCGGCCAGCACGGTCAAGCAGGGGGTGAGCGAGCGGCTGCTTGCCGCCGCCATCCAGGCAGCGGGTGAGGCGGCCCCTGGTGCCCAGCTCAATCCCGTCATCGCCCTCGGCAAGGCCGCCAGGCACGGCCTGGATACCCGCCTGGAGCGGCTGGTGGAGACCGCAGCCGAGCGGATCCTAAAACCCCAGGAGCGGGATCACGGCAAGGTGGACATGCGCGACCTCGGCACCCTGCTCACCGTCAAGGCGGGGGCGTTGCTGATGCGCAGGCACCCCGCCACCCAGGGCATCGACGGCTTCACCGTGACGGGCCAGACCCTGACCGCCCGCCACGGCAAGGAGAGCGCCATGACGCCGGGTGACGGCACCTGCCTCTCCCCCGAGGATCCGGACCTGCTGCTGGCGACCCGCCCGGGGCTCCCCTGTCAGGAGCGTGCCGGGATGCGGGTCGACGAGGTACTCAACGTCAAGCAGGTCGACATCCGCCACGGCCACGTCGAGTTCGAGGGATCGCTGCTGGTCACCGGGGACGTCATGCCCGGCATGCGCGTCAAGACCAGCGGGGACGTGGTGATCGGCGGCTTCGTCGAGGGCGGCTACATCGAATCCGGCGGCACCATCACGGTGCGCAACGGCATCATAGGGCGCAAGCTGGCGGACGACGAATACCTCTGCCACCTCAACGCCGGGGGGGAGATCCACGCCAGCTATGCCCAGTACGCCAGGCTGGAGGCCGATGGCGACATCCATATCCTGAGCCAGCTCAGCCACTGCTATTGCCGCAGCGGCCAGGATCTCAAGGTGGGGGACAGCGCCATGCGCAAGGGGCACCTCATCGGCGGCATCAACATCGCCAACCGGCTCATCATGGCACCGGTGCTCGGAGCCTCGGCGGCCAATCGGACCCGGTTGCAGATCCTCGGTGGCTATTTCAGCCAGAAGGAGCAGGAGCTGGCGCTGCGCCAGCGCAAACAGACCTGCGCCGAGCAGATAGACAAGCTGCAGGATCTCATCCTGCGTCTGCTGCAACTGCCCCGTGACAAGCGCAATCCCGAGACCCTGCAGAAGATCAAGGCGCTGCGCACCCGCCAGTTCGACGAGAGCAAGAGCCTGGACGAGCAGCTCGCCGAGGCGCAGCGGGAACTGCAGGCGCTCATGGCCAACATGGACATCATCGCCACCCAGCGCCTCTTCCCCGGCGTCGAGGTGGAGATGGCCCATCACCACAACAGGGTCGACATCGAGCACGGCCCCATCCACTTCGCCATCCGGGAAGATCAGCTGCAACTGACCCCCTACCAGGGCCAGCGCTGAGGGGCAACGTGCCCCCGCGTCGGCAGGCGGCGTGATCCCGGCGGCGATTTTCGCTACACTCGGCCTCCCCATGGCCCCATCGGGCGGGCCGGCCAGACTCAGGTAGTGAGAAGATGTACAAGCTGATCGCATTGGATATGGATGGCACCCTGCTGACCCCAGAGGGCCGAATCTCCCCCCGCACTCAGGCCGCCATCGCGGCAGCCCGCGCCAGGGGCGTGACCGTGGTGCTGGCCTCCGGCCGCCCGCTGGAAGGCATGACCGCCGCCCTGACCGAGCTGGGCCTCACCGGCCAGGATGACTACGTCATCTGCTACAACGGCGCCCTGGTGCAGCAGGTGTCCGAGCAACGCATCATCCGCAGCCAGTTGCTGACCGGCAGCGATGCCCGTGCCATCGCCCACCTGGCCTGTGAGCTGGGGGTGAACATCCACGGCTTCTCCGTCCGCCAGGGGCTCATCAGCCCAAAGATCAGCCCCTACACCGAGCACGAATCCCGCCTCATCGGTCAACCCATCAACCTGGTGGACTTCGCCACCCTGCCCGACGACGAGCAGATCATGAAGGTGATGATGATTGACCCAGAGCCCCTGCTCTCCCGTGCCATCGCCCAGCTGCCCCCCGAACTCCACGAGCGCTATACCGTGGTGCGCAGCGCCCCCTACTTCCTCGAGTTCATGAACAAGCGCAGCAACAAGGGCACCGGCGTCGCCGCCCTGGCCGAGCACCTGGGGCTGGATGCCTCCCAGGTGATCGCGGTGGGGGATGCGGGCAACGATCACCACATGATCGCCTACGCCGGACTCGGGGTCGCCATGGGCAACGCCACCGACGAGATCAAGGCGCTGGCACAGCACACCACGGGGCGCAACGATGAAGACGGGGTCGCCCAGGTGATCGAACGTTTCATCCTGAACGCCTGAGTCGACTAGGGGCCCTGTGGGCCCCTTCTGCTATCCGGCCGCCCGGCCAGATGTTTAATATATCCACCATCAAATCTCTCGCCGCACCAGGCATCCCTCCTCAAGCCCCTTTAAATGGGACTCAGAGCCGTATCCCGGCATCAACGGTTAACATAATTGCATCATTTTGTTTGACATATTGAACGGCCTTGGCAGACTGGAGGCAGGATCCAGGCTGTCGTTGCCAAGGCTGACCGACGATTCTGGCACGCTGGCGCGACCCTGATCCCACGACCATGCCTTGAGGCATGCCCTTGCGAGCCGAGGCGGCAAGGGCCTTCCCAAGGCGCAGGATGAGACCGCCAAGGATAGCCAAGGTGACCTATGCCCAACCCCAGTTCCCATAACAAACCCGTCGTGCTGATGACCATGGGGGCCCAGGCCCGCAGTGGCCACGCCTACCAGGTCATGACCCACAAATACATCAAGCCTCTGGTGGAGATCAGCGGCTGCGTGCCGCTGCTGGTGCCCACCTGCTGTGGCACCGAGGATCTGGAGCAGTATCTGGACCTCGCCGACGGGGTCTATCTGAGCGGTGCCGGATCCAACATCGATCCTGCCCTCTATGGCCAGGAGAACCTCACCCCGGAGAAGCCCCAGGACAGGGACAGGGATCTGTTCGATATTCCCCTGGTGCGCGCCGCCCTCGACCGTGGCCTGCCGATCCTCGGGATCTGCCGCGGCATGCAGGAGATCAACGTGGCCCTGGGAGGCGACATTCACCAGAAGGTCTATTGCGAGCCGGGTTATGACGATCATCGGGAGGATGCGGATGACCCGGTGGACGAGCAGTATGGCGAGAGCCATCAGGTCGAGCTGGTGCCCGGTACCTGGCTGGCCGAGCTGATGGGGCAGCCGTCGATTCCGGTCAACTCCCTCCACGGGCAGGGGATCAAGACGCTGGCCAAGGGGCTGGCCCCCCTGGCCCATGCCGAAGACGGGCTGATCGAGGCGATCCACGCTCCCGCCCTCTCCCCCTTCCTGCTGGCGGTGCAGTGGCACCCGGAGTGGAAGGCCAGCGAGAACCCCCACTCCATCAAGCTCTTCACCGCCTTTGGCGACGCCTGCCGCCGGTTCAGGCAGCAGGTCGGCTAGTCGCCGACCCCTTGCCCTTGAGCCTGGGCAGGGCCCCGTGCATCGGGGGCTGCCCGGAGGCATCCGACGTGGCGGGCCTGTGACCCCCCCACGCCATCAAGCTGTCCACTGCCTTCGGCGACGCCTCCTGCCCATTCAGGCAGCAGACGGGCTAGTCGCCGAATCCCTTGCCCTTGAGCTTGGGCAGGGCTCCGCGATCAGGGCGCAGGGTTCGGCAGACATCCAGCCCCTTGAGGCCCCGCTGGATATGGTCCGGGGCCTGCCCGAGCACCATGCCGTTGCCGCGATAGAGCCGGGCATCCTCCAGCTCGAACAGCTCGCCGCCGATGAGCAGTTGCTCCCGACCATTCACCACCTTGCCCCGTTTCAGGGGCAGGGTCATGTCCACCTGGATCTCGCCGGTGGCACACCCCTCGCGCCAGCGCGCCTCGTCGGAAAACGGGGAAATGGCGATCTCCCGCCAGGATCCGTCCCTGAACTCCATCCGGTAACGGTCTTGCACCAGATCGCATCCCGCCAGCACCACGGGGATCGCCAGCCAGATGACACCCTTCATTCCCTTCACGCCCTTGCTCCCTTGTTGTTATTGCCAGATATAGATCACGGAATCTGTCCCTCATCCCCAGCTCAGAGCAGCAGGGTGGCCAGATCCTGCAACTGCCCCAGCTCCACATCCGGCAGCAGCGACAGCGACTGCCAGGACTGACCGCTCTCGTTGAGCCAGGCGGCCCGAAAGCCGTGCAGCCTGGCACCCAGCACGTCGGTCACCGGGTGATCCCCCACATGGAGGATGCGACCGGGGGTCAGCCCCAGGGCCTCTTGCACCTGCACGAACATGTCGGGCGCCGGTTTCATTCTGGCTCCCGCTCCCGCCTTGCAGACCAGGGTGAAGTAGCCAGCCAGACCCGCCTGCTCCAGATCCAGGTTGCCGTTGGTGATCACCGCCAGCGGGTAGCGCGCCGCCAGACGAGCCAGCAGGGCGTGAGTCGCCTCGCTCACCTCTATCTTCGAGCGTTCGGTCATGAAGCCGGTGAACACCGCCCGTGCCTGCTGCTCCGCCAGCCCGGGCTCCATGCCCCCCTGCACCAGGGCCTCGCGAATACCCCGCTGGCGCGCCAGGCTGACGTCGTGGCTAAGCGCCGGGTGGTCCAGCAGCAACTGGCGCTTGAGCGCGAGCCAGCGCGGCTTGTCCAGCATGGCGGTAGCCAGGTATTCGCTGCGCAGGTGGTCCAGCATCCACTGTTCCGCCCGCGCGATGGCGGGGCCGTTGTCATAGAGGGTGTCGTCCAGATCGAACGAGATGGCGGCCACCGGCTGCCAGCGACGGTAAAACTGCATGGCTGTTCCTCTTTACTCCTCATCCTCTGGCGTTGCGAGCTCCCGCCTGACCCGGGCGACGTGGAGATTGTCATCCCCGCAGATCGCACACCACATCACTCATCCTCCGGCGTTTCCGGATCCCGCTTCGCCCGCGGGTGGGCACTGTCATATACCTTTGCCAGATGCTGGAAGTCGAGGTGGGTATAGATCTGGGTGGTGGAGAGATCCGCATGCCCCAGCAGCTCCTGCACCGCCCGCAGGTCGCCGGAGGATTCCAGCATGTGGGTGGCGAAGCTGTGGCGCAGCTTGTGGGGGTGCACGTGGGCATTGAGAGCCTGCTTGTTGCCCCAGCCGTCGAGCCGCTCCTGTACCGAGCGGGCCGAGAGCCGCTGCCTGCGCTTGGAGACGAACAATGCCTCCCCCTCGTCACCGGCCAGCAGGGGGCGTACCTTGAGCCACTTGTGCAACCACTCCACCGCCATCCGCCCGATGGGCAGCACCCGCTCCCGCGAGCCCTTGCCGATCACCCTGAGCTGGCGCTCGTCGAGCTTCACGTCCGCGAGGTTGAGCCCCACCAGCTCGGCAAGGCGCAGGCCGGAGGAGTACATCAGCTCCATGATGGCGCGATCCCGCACCGCCAGCGGATCCTGCTCGTCGGTGATGTTGAGCAGCTGGTACATTTCGTCCACGTCCAGGTTCTTGGGCAGGGGCCGCCCCTGCTTGGGGGTGACGATGCCACGCGCCGGGTTGGCGGTGAGCCGCCCCTGGCGCACCTGCCAGTCGCAGAAGCTGCGCAGGGCCGACACCTTGGTGGCAAGGGAACGGGGCGCCAGCCCTCCCTTGTGCATCCGGGTCACCAGACTGCGCACCTGGCTCGCCTCGAGCCGGGCCCAGTCGTCGACCCCGAGCTTCACCAGCTCGGCGGTCATGGCTTCCAGGTGGGCCTGATAGTTGCTACGGGTGTGGGGGCTGAGCTGGCGCTCGACCCGCAGGTATTCGATAAAGGCGTCCAGCTCCTCCGCCAGTGCGACCGGCAGGGGGTCGGCGGCAGGGGGCGTCCTGGCAGGGGATCGGGTCGTTGCCTTAGCCACGGGCCAGCTCGGGCAGACGCAGTTGCAGCAGACGCCCCAGCTGACCCAGCAGCAGGGTGTCGTTGTGGGGGGTGAAGTGGCTGGGATCCGAGCTCGCGAAGGCCAGCACGCCGAGCTCCCCGAGCCGCATCAGGGCCACCGAGTTGACCAGCACATCATTGCCAAACAGCGCCTGCTTCTCGCTCTGGTTGAGGCGACCGAAATAGTAGTCCGTGCCAGGCAGGCGCTGGCCCAGCAGTTGTTCGAGCTGTTTGCCCTGCGCCAGGAAACGCTGCTCGGGGCCGCTCAGCTGGAAATGCCTGGGATTGAGCCAGAGCCGCAGGCCGGTGAGTCGCAGCCGCTGGACGAAGGCCTTGCCCATCACGGCGCTCAGCTCGAACAGGGTCTGGCAACCGTAGATCTCCCCGTAGAGATCCGCATAGACCCGGAAGATCCGCTCGTTCTCGCTGGCGACCCCCATCAGTTCGGTGATCTCCTGCTCCAGCTGCTCGATGCGCTCCCGCTGTCTGTCCAGCTGGCGCTCCACCAGGGAGATGGTGCCCTTTTGCCCATGGGGAATGCGGATCTTGTCCAGCATGGCCCCGTGACGCAGGAAAAACTCGGGATAACGGGCCAGGTACTCCAGCACTGTGGCTTCATCCACCAGTGATTCCTGCCGTTTGAGTTCGCTCATAACTTGGTTGATCCATCCGAAAAAGGGGCCAAGGGCCCCGATATGATCCGTTGATGGAGCGGGATCACCCGCTCCTTGTCTACAACTCTATCTGGCCGTCAAAGACGTGCTCGGCCGGCCCCGTCATGTAGACGGGCTGACCCGGTCCCTTCCAGGCGATGGTCAGATTGCCACCCGGCAGGGTGACGGTGACCCGCTCCTTGAGCTTGCCCTGGCTGATGCCTATCACCACGGCCGCACAGGCCCCGGTCCCGCAGGCCAGGGTCTCCCCCACCCCGCGCTCGAAGACCCGCAGCTTGATCTCGCTGGCGTTGACCATCTCCATGAAGCCGACGTTGACCCGCTCGGGGAAGCGCTCGTGGCGCTCCATGATGGGTCCCAGGGTCTCCACCGGCGCATCGGCCACCGAGGGCACCTCGATGACGCAGTGAGGGTTGCCCATGGAGACGGCGCCGCACATCACGGTGTGATCCTGGGCCCGCAGCAGATACGTCTTCTCCGCCTTCTGGGCACGGAACGGGATCTTGCCCGGCTCGAACTGGGGCACCCCCATGTTGACCGTGACCTGGTTCTCCCCTTCCAGCTGCAGGGTGATGCGGCCCCGGGCGGTGCTGACCGCGATGCGATCCCGGTTGACCAGCCCCTTGAGACGCACGAAACGGGCGAAGCAACGGGCCCCGTTGCCGCACTGTTCCACCTCGCTGCCGTCGGCATTGAAGATGCGGTAGTGGAAGTCGAGCTCGGGGTCATAGGGCGGCTCCACCAGCAATAGCTGGTCGAAGCCGATACCGAAGTGACGATCCGCCAGCTTCTTGATGATGTCGTTGCTGAAGAACACCTTCTGGGTGACGCCATCCACCACCATGAAGTCGTTACCGAGGCCGTGCATTTTGGAAAACTCAATCAACATCGCGCGTTCCTGTCTCACCGTTAATCACGCTCTCACATGGAGGAACGCTGAAAATCCATCCATCACGGCAGCAGGTGCTCGCCACGCCAGAGATCCGCCAACTGCTCACGCTCACGGATGAGGTGCGCCTGGTCACCGTCCACCAGCACCTCGGCCGCACGGGGTCGGGTGTTGTAGTTGGAGGACATGGTAAAGCCGTAGGCGCCAGCGGAACGCACCGCCAGCAGGGAGCCCTCGGCAATCGCCAGGGTACGCTCCTTGCCGAGGAAGTCGCCGGTCTCGCACACCGGGCCCACCACGTCATAGAGTGCCTTCTCGTGGGTCGCCCGGCTGTCCACCTCGATGATGTTCATCCAGGCGCCGTAGAGGGAGGGGCGCAGCAGATCGTTCATGCCGGCGTCGATCAGGGCGAAGTTGCGGGTCTCGCCGGGTTTGAGGAACTCGACCCGGGTCAGCAGCACACCGGCGTTGGCGACGATGGCGCGGCCCGGTTCGAACAAGAGGGTCAGATCCCGGCCCGCCAGCTTCTGCTTGAGCGCCTCGGCATACTCGGTGGGGTGCGGCGGCTGCTCGGCGCCGTAGTTGACCCCCAGACCGCCGCCCACGTCCAGGTGATGGATGTGGATGCCTTCCGCCGCCAGCTCGTCGATGAGCTTGAGCAGCTTGTCCGCCGCCTCCATAAAGGGATTCAATTCAGTGAGTTGCGAGCCGATGTGGCAATCCACGCCCTTGATCTCGATGTGGGCCATGGCCGCCGCCTTGCGGTAGATGGCGGGCGCCTGTTCGATGGGGATGCCGAACTTGTTCTGCTTGAGGCCGGTGGAGATATAGGGGTGCGTGCCTGCGTCGATGTCCGGGTTGACCCGCACCGAGACCCGCGCCTTTTTGCCCATGCTGCCTGCGACCCGGTTGAGGCGCTCCAGCTCGGCTTCGGACTCCAGGTTGAAGCAGAGGATCTCTTTTTCCAGCGCAAGGCGCATCTCGGCTTCGCTCTTGGCGACACCGGAGAAGACCACCTTGGCCGGATCACCGCCCGCCGCCAGCACCCGGGACAGCTCGCCGCCGGAGACGATGTCAAAGCCCGAACCAAGGCGTGCCAGCAGATTGAGCAGGGCCAGGTTGGAGTTGGCCTTGACCGCGTAGCAGATCAGGTGGGGAATGTCGCCAGCCGCCTGGTCGAAGGCATGCCAGTGGCGTTCCAGGGTGGCGCGGGAGTAGACATAGAGCGGAGTGCCGTACTGGTCGGCAAGCTGTTGCAGGGGAAGCTGTTCGGCCTGAAGCTGACCGTCTGCGTCGTAGTTAAAGTGATCCAAGGGGGCGGTTCCTTCCTAGATTATTGCGGCGCGGCCTCTGAGGCCGGTGTAGCGGTCGCAGGCGAGGCGGCTTGCGGTGTACTCTCTGTCTTGGGCTGTGTCTGCTCTGCAGGTACGGGCTGTTCGGCCGGCGGCATGTAAAGCGGCCCCGTCAGGCCACAGGCGGCCAACCCGAGCGACAGCGACGCGGCAAACAGGCACTTGGTGAACTGGGTAATCATAATGGTTCGCTGCGAAAAAATTTTTGGCCCTCTATAATCGCACTCACATTGTTAAAAGCAACAGGATAAACCGATGAAGGATCACGAGTATCACGCCCTGACCGACGCCTTTTTCCAGTATGTGGAAGACACCATCGACGAGGGGTATCCGGATATCGACTGCGAACGCGCCGGCGGGGTGCTGACCTTGAGCTTCGAGAACAAGACCAAGGTCATCATCAACAAGCAGGAGCCCCTGCACCAGATCTGGGTCGCCACCCGGGAGAACGGCTTCCACTTCGAGCTGCGCGGTGACAGCTGGATCGACAACCGCTTCGGCGACGAGCTCAAGGCCCTGCTGACCCGGGCCTGCACCACCCAGGCCGGCGAGCCCGTGGTCTTCTCATGACGGATCTGCATCCCGAAGGTGCCCGCCATGCGGTGATCTGGCTGCACGGGCTGGGGGACTCCGGCGCAGGCCTCGCCCCCCTGGTGGAGGCGCTGGCCCTGCCCGCCGACCTGCCCGTCCGCCATCTGCTGCCGGATGCGCCCGAACGCCCCATCACCATCAACATGGGCTACCGGATGCGCGGCTGGTACGACATCAAGAGCTTCGAGGATCCGGCGGATCGCGCCGTGGAGTCCCATGTCAGGGAGTCAGCGGCCCGTATCGCCTCGCTGATCGAACAGTTGGTGGCCGAGGGTTTCGCCCCCGAGCGCATCGTGCTGGCCGGCTTCTCCCAGGGGGGCGTCATCGCCTCCTTCACCGCCCTGCGCCATCCGGTGCCATTGGCAGGCCTGCTCTGCATGTCCACCTACCAGGCTGCGCCCAACACCCTGCCCGGCGAGATGAGCGAGGCGGCCCGCGCCCTGCCCATCTGCTACATGCACGGCATCTATGACGACGTGGTGAACCTCTCCATGGGCTGGGACGCCAAGAACCGGCTGGAAGCGGTGGGACTCAGCCCCGAGTGGCACGAATACCCCATGCGCCACGAGATCTGCCGCCCCCAGCTGGGCGACATTCGCAGCTGGTTGCTGGCCCGCCTCGGCGCCTGATTGTCGGCTCACGGGTAAGACAACGGCCTGCATCAGCAGGCCGTTTGCTTTCATCTCTGACGGCGATGCTCGACGGCATCCCCCACGGGCTGCGGCCCCCTCCACGCCTGATTCCCGTACCACGGATAGGACAACGGCCTGCATCAGCAGGCCGTTTGCCATCTTGCCGGTGCTGTTATCAGCACATCACCCTACTTCCCGCGCCGCGCCTGGGGTGTCCCGCTGCGGGCTCTGGCTGCGGTAGGGGATCACATCGAGTTTGTCACCCACCTGCACGATTTCGTAGTACTGGGGCAGGTTGAAGTTGCTGAACTGACCCGCATTGCTGAATCGCTCGTGACCCGAGGTGTAGAACCGGTTCACCCCCTGTACCAGTTCGTCCTTGTTGCCGGCGAAGTGCTGGTAGATCTCCACCCGGTTCGCCTCGTCCAGGATATAGATGTTGGTGCCTGCATCCCGGGTATCGAAGAAGAACTGCACCAGCCCTTCGCTGGCGTAGGCGTCGACAATGCCGGGCAGGTGCTGGCTGTGAGTCTTGTCGAGACGCAGCGGCAGGTGATCCAGCTTGTTGTGGGAGATGTGACGGTAAAAATCGATGGCGTTTTCCAGCTTCTTGACCGACACCCCGCGCCGCTCGAAGAAGATGCCGTACTTTTCCTTGCCGAGCGCCAGCGTCTTGACCAACTGCTGCTTGTCCCGGGCCAGGCGCAACTCGATGCATTCAGCCACAAGCTGCTGGAAGCGGGTGCGCACCAGGGAGCGGAAGTGCTGGCTGTAGCAGAACACCTCGATCATCTCGGGGGCCGCAGCGTCCTGGTGCATCTTGCCGAGGATGGTGGTGAGGGCGTCCACCACGGCTTCCTCCCCCTCGAAGTGCAGGGTGCGGATCTCGCTCCAGGAGTTGCGATAGACGAGATCCACGGATCCCACCAGACACTCCTGGTTGCGACCGAACGAGAAGACATCGGCGGCGTTGGCATCGAACTCGATCACCTGCCCCACCCAGTGGCTGGACGGGTCCGTCTCCAGGTTCAGGAAGATGGAGAGCTGGCGGATCTCGCACGGCCGGCTCAGGGCCAGGTTGGTCGCGCGGGGATACTTGACCGGGAAGGTCCCGGAGAGATCGCGACAGAACTGATGCAGGTTGTCGATGTGCAGATCCGAGCCCTGGTTGAACAGGTGCACCCGGGACTGGGGCGTCAGCAGGCCGTTGAAATAGGCCCAGGCCACCAGCTTGCTGATGTAGCCGTTATATTCGAGCGGCGCCCGGCCGATGATGTCGGCGGGTTCGAGGGAATGCTTGTAGAGATACCAGCCGGCGCGATTCAGGCGGCCGTGGGGTACCTGTACCAGGCTGAGATCCGGCTCGCCGAGATCCGGCGCAATCTTGAGGTTGATGCGCTGCACCTTGCCCGGCAGGCTCTCGAATGCGGCATAGAGCTTGCGCGACAGGATGCCGATGTCTTCCGGGTTGATGGACTCGCTGATGTTGTTGCGCCGGGCGAACTGGATGAGATTGCGGTAGCTCTGCATCAGAGCCTCCAGCAACTCGGCGTAGGCCACCTTGACGTCCTCCACCTTCCACTCCTGGCGGTGATCAAGGTGGTAAAGGCGCTCCGGACTCCAGCCCCAGTAGGCCACCAGCTGGGCCATCTGCTCCCGGCGCCAGTCCGGGGAGTGATCTTCCTTGGGATGGCTCAGCCCGTCGCACACCTTCAGATAGAAGCAGCGACGCACCAGATCGAGGCGCTGCATGTCGCCGATGGACTTCAGGTAGTTGGTCACCTTGTCCAGCATCAGGCAGTAGTTGTCGAGGCGGTAGTGCATCCCCTCGTTGTGCTGGAACCAGTCGCGACTGGTCACCGACAGCAGCCGGGTGTTGGGATACTCGTGGGAGTAGGCCTCCATCAGCACCGACTTGAGTACCGCCTTGTAGGGGGAGTCGATCCCCTTGTAGAGCTGCCACAGGGCGGAGCCGAAATACTCCTCGGCAGGAATGCGATCAAAGCCGCCGAGATCGAGCCAGTCATCCTGGCTCAACTTGCCGTGGGCAAACAGGCCGTTGACGTAGTCGTCGTAGTGATCGTCATATTCGGCCGGCACCAGATACCAGAGCAGCCGCTTGCCGGCGATGAGCATGGCGCTGCGGTAGAACTCGTCGAGCAGCAGCAGGTGCTGGGCGCTGCCGCAGCTCTCCCCCTGCATCTGGGCATCGTTGCGCTGACGGAACTTGTCTTCGGGGATCAGGAAGAAGTTGAGATCGACCCCCCGCTGCTCGGCCCACATGGAGAGGTGCTGGCACTTCTGTTCCAGCAGGGCGAGGCGCTCGCTCGACAGACCAGCCACATGACAGACCCAGATGTCGAGATCCGAGTGGCAGCACTGACCGATGGAGGAGGTGCTCCCCATGGAGTAGAGGCCCTGGATGGACTTGTCGTGGGTACTGAGACCGCCCTGGCAGTTGGCGTTCTGGCAGAGATCCTGGATGAAGGCCTGCTGGGCCTCGTTGGCGACAAAACTCCAGATACCATGAGGCACATCCCCTGCCACATAACCGGGCAACAGGGGGTGATTGAAGTGCAGCATGACAGGCAGCAAGTGGAAAACCTGCTGCCCGTAGCGACTCATGAGATCCAGCGCTCGTTGCGTCTTGAGACGATTGAGTTCGTCGTAGCGCGCCACCAGCGTGTCGAGTTTAACCAGCAATGCCCTACCTATGGGGAAGAGAAATGACGCACCAAAACGGGGAGACGTCAAAAAAGTGTGATCATGTTAACAATGCAAACAGCAGTGGTAAACAAGCCCGCACACAATCACCGGATTATTTCTGACCCCGTTCGTAACGGTATCAGCGGAAAGCAATAAAATTACTTGTTTTCAATAACTTAAAATCAATTATTGGCTGAATGAAAATAATTTTCAGCCCCCGTTTTTGAGCTTGGCCCCGCTTTTGCGGGCTGCGCCATGAAAGCCCCTGCAAAGGGTGGTAAGATCGTTTTCCTCTCAAAAGATGAAACAACTGATTGATATGGCAGCCCGAACCCTGAGAATTGCCACTCGAAAGAGCCCACTGGCCCTGTGGCAGGCCAATTTTGTGAAAGATCGGCTGGAGGCACTCCATCCGGATCTGCAGGTCGAACTGGTGCCCATGAGCACCCAGGGTGACAAGATCCTCGACACCCCCCTCGCCAAGGTCGGCGGCAAGGGGTTGTTCGTCAAGGAACTGGAGACTGCCATGCTGGAAGGGCGTGCCGACATCGCTGTCCACTCCATGAAAGACGTACCTGTGGAGTTCCCCGACGGACTCGGCCTGCACACCATCTGTGAGCGCGAAGACCCGCGTGATGCCTTTGTTTCCAACTATTTCAACCAGATAGACGAGCTGCCTCAAGGGGCCGTGGTCGGCACCTCCAGCCTGCGCCGTCAGTGCCAGCTGCGCGCTGCGCGCCCTGATCTCGTGATCCGCGACCTGCGGGGCAACGTCAACACCCGCCTCGCCAAGCTGGATGCCGGTGATTATGACGCCATCATCCTGGCCGCCGCCGGCCTGAAACGACTGGAGATGGCCCATCGTATCGCCGCCTTCATCGAGCCCGAGCAGAGCCTGCCCGCCAACGGCCAGGGGGCGGTCGGCATCGAATGCCGCCTCGACGATCACGAGCTGCACGCCCTGCTGGCGCCGCTCGAACACCCCGAGACCCGCATCCGGGTGCTGACCGAGCGCGCCATGAACCGCGCCCTGCAAGGGGGCTGTCAGGTGCCTATCGGGGCCTATGCCCTGGTACAGGGAGAAGAGGTATGGCTGCGCGGCCTGGTGGGCAGCCCGGATGGCAGCCGCGTCATTCGCGACGAGATCCGCGGCCCCCTGGCAGAAGGCGAGGCACTGGGCCACACCCTGGCCCAGCGCCTGCTGGCCGCCGGCGCCGACGTCATCCTGGCCGAGGTCTACCGGGCATGAGTGCAGCACAGCCAGGTTCGCGGTCATCTGCTCGGAGCGCCCCCTGATGGTCCCCCTGGTGGTGCGCCCGGCCGCCCAGGCCAACCAGCTGGTGCAGATGCTGCACCAGCTGGGTCACGCACCGCTCTGCTGTCCGTTGCTGGAAACCCGGCCGGGATGCGACCTCCCTCACCTGGGTGACATGCTGCGGGAGGCGGACCTCGTTATCGCCGTCAGCATGCATGCCGTTCATTTTGCACATCATTTTCTGTTGCAAACTGGTCAGACCTGGCCACATATTGATTACTTTGCAGTCGGCCAGGCGAGTGCGGATGCCTTCGCCGAGGCGGGCATCCAGGCCCTGTGCCCGGCCGATCCCCGCAGCGAAGGGCTGCTGGCCCTGCCGGCACTGCAAGGGGTGAGTGGCCGCCGGGTGCTGATCCTGCGCGGCAACGACGGGCGGGATCTCATCGCCCGGACGCTGGCCTCACGGGGCGCACTGGTGCACTATTGTGCCACCTACGAGCGCCACTACCCCGATCTTGACGGGGATGCATTGACCCGCCACTGGCAGGCAGCCGGGCTCGACAGCCTGCTCATCACCAGTGGCGAATTGTTGCAGCGGTTGCTGGCCCTGGTGCCCGGCCCGCAGCACCCCTGGCTTTATGACCGCCTGCTGGTGGTGCCCAGTCCCCGGGTGGCCGAGATGGCAGAAGGGGCTGGTTTTACCCGTATCGTGATTGCCCAAGGTGCATCCAACCAGGCTCTGGTGGCCGCCCTGGAACTGAGGAAGATGGAATGACTGAACAGCAAGAAGTCCAGCCGAGTGCCGCGGCCACCGTGGCCGACAACAACAAGCCCGCTCCCGGAACAACAGGGAGCAAGAAGGGCAGCTCTGGCACCGTGCTTGGCGGCATCGCCATCCTGCTGGCCCTGGGGCTGGCCGGTGGTCTCTATGTGCACGGACACCAGAACGCCGTTGCCCAGCAGGCCGAACTGGTAGCCCTCAAGCAGCAACTGGCCGACGCCATGACCAGGATTGATCAGGGCAGCAGCAAGGATGCCGAACAGATCGGTGCCCTCGGCAAGAGCCAGCAGCAGTTGCAGGAGGCGCTGGACGCCTTGCAGACCAAGGTGCTGGATCTGGACGACAAGCGCCCCAACGACTGGATGCTGGCCGAATCCGAATACCTGGTGCGCATGGCGGGCCGCAAGCTGTGGCTCGAACACGACATCGTCTCCGCCATCACATTGCTCGGCAACGCCGACGAGCGCATCAAGGCGCTCAACGACCCCAGCCTGATGCCCATCCGCAAGGCGCTGGCGGAAGACATCGCCAAGCTCAAGGGGATGCCGCGAGTCGATCGCGAAGGGTTGACCCTGAAGCTGGCCGCCCTCTCGGACCAGATCGAGCTGCTGCCCCTCTCCACCGTCAGCATGCCGGAAGCCAAGAGCGAGCCCGACCAGACCGTCAGCACCAACCCGGACGAGTGGCAGAGCAACCTGAAGAAGAACTGGGTCAAGTTCACCGAAAACTTCATCACCATCCGTCGCCGCGATGGCGCCGTGGAAGCCCTGCTCTCCCCGCAGCAGGAGATCTTCCTGCGGGAGAACCTCAAGACCAAGCTGCTGCAGGCCCAGCTCGCCGTCTATCGTGAACAGCAGTCACTCTATGTCGACAGCCTGGAGAAGGCCCAGCGCTGGCTGACCCAGTATTTCGATGCCGACAACAGCGCCACCCAGTACATGCAGTCCGAGCTCGACAAGCTCAAAGGCGAGCAGATCCAGTTTGACTACCCGGATCAGTTCAAGACCCAGACCATGCTGGAACAGGTGCTGACCGAACGCCTGCAACGCATCCTGGCCGGCAACTGAGGAGGAGACCATGATTCGTCTGATCGTCATAGTCGCCGTGATGGTGGCGGGCCTCATCTTCGGGCCCGAAGCCTCCGGCAACAAGGGCTATGTGCTCATCTCGCTGGGCAACTACACGGTGGAATCCTCGGTCACCAGCGCGGTGATCCTGGCGGTGCTGTTCTACGGCGCCCTGCTCATCGTGGAATGGGTGCTGGCCCGCCTGTTCGGCCTGCGTCGCAAGACCCAGGGCTGGTTCGGTTCCCGCCGCCGCCGCAAGGCCAACCTGCAAACCGTCAATGCCACCCTGGCCATGGCAGAGGGGCACTACAACCAGGCCGAGAAGCTCCTCATCAAGGGCGCAGACAACAGCGACACCCCGCTGCTCAACTACCTGAGCGCCGCCCGGGTGGCCCAGGCCCGGGGCGATGACGTGCGCCGGGATCACTACCTGCAGAAAGCTCAGGAAGAGAACCCCAAGGCAGAGCTGGCACTGACCCTGATCCAGACCCAGTTGCAGATTGAGCAGGGCCAGTACGACAGCGCCCTCGGTCGCCTCGAGTCCATCTATGCCCTCAACCCGCGCCACCCCATGGTGCTGGATCAGCTGCGTCAGGTGTATCTGGCCCGTGAAGACTGGGCGGCCCTCATCGATCTCGCCCCTGCCCTGCGCAAGGTGGGCAAGCTGACCGCCCAGCAGGAAGAGGCCCTGCTGCACCAGGCGTGGTGCGGTCGTCTGGAGGCCGCCAGCGGCTCCCTCGACACCCTGCGCACGGTCTGGCAGGGTCTGCCCCGCAAACAGCGCCAGGATCCCGTGCTGCTGGCCAGTTACGGGGATCGCCTGCGCCGATTGGGGGCCGATGCCGAAGCCGCCGATCTCTGGCTGGAGGCTCTACGCAAGGATCCCTCCCCCGAGCTGTTCGCCCGCCTGCCCAAGCTCAAACTGGACGACTACCAGCCCATGCTGACCCTGCTCAGAAAGATCCAGGATCAGCCTGGCGCCGAAGCCGCGCTGGCCCGGGTCTGCCTGCTGGCCGGCCAACTGGACGACGCCCAGCGCCTGCTGGAGCAGGAAGTGGCGAAGGCGCCGGATGCCGCCCTCTACCACGCCCTCGGCCAGGTGATGGACAAGCGCCGCCTGACCAACAAGGCCAACGAGTACTACCGCCAGGCATTGCAGCTGGCCGACGTCTGATCGGCGCATCTGCCTGAATATGGTTTGCATCTTCTCCTCCGAATAGATGGAGATCTCGATGGGACAGGGCGTAAACGAACACAACACAATTACTCTGATTTTTAAACTGGCCCTGGTCGAGCAGATTGAAGAAGGCAAGCTCACCTATAAACAGACGCAGACGCGTTATGACACTCAGGGCCGCTCTACCTGAGCTAGGTGACGGACACCTGCTCACGCAAAATAGTGGCAACTAAGAGATGAATGCCGAGTCGATGGTGATCGAGAAAACACTGAAGCAACAACGTGACCACGGAAAGCTTATTCATCATTCGGACCACCAGGTGCAGTATTGTTCGGGGTTGTATCAGTCATTGCATGAACAACACGGGGTCAAATGCTTGATGACAGATACTCATAACTGTCACCAAAATGCACTGAGATCTTGAAAAGAGAGTCACTGCTGCAAAGCCTGCAGAGGCTGGCGCAGGCGGGGAAAAGTGCGAAAGGCAGTGGATACTTATAACCTGGAGCAACCGCATCAGGCATTGAAATACAGAACCCCTGATGTGACGCATCGGGGGTTCTGAGTGCTAAAAGCTAGCTGAAAATGTGTAGACCTATCTCAGGACTAGACACCATAGTCCAGATCGGACGGAGGGGATCAGTGCCCCGCCAGTTTCATCTGCTCGACCAGTACGGAGCCGGTCTTGAGGCTGGAACGCTCATCCTCATCACTACCCACCGCCACGATATGGCTGAACATGTCGGCCAGATTGCCAGCAATGGTGATCTCCTCCACCGGATAGAGGATCTCGCCATTTTCAACCCAGAAACCGGCTGCGCCGCGGGAGTAATCACCATTGACGATGTTGACCCCCTGCCCCATCAGCTCGGTCACCAGCAGGCCGGTACCCATCTCCTTGAGCATGCCCTGGAAGTCCTGGCCGGTATTGGAAACCTGCCAGTTATGGATACCCCCGGCATGGCCCGTGGTGGTCAGGCCCAGTTTGCGGGCGGAGTAGGAGGTGAGCAGCCAGCTCATCAGCTCGCCGTTGCGGATGATGTCCATGTCGCGGGTGCGAACCCCTTCCCCGTCGAACGGGGTGCTGGCATGTCCTCCCGGCAAGTGGGGGAACTCCTGGATGGTGAGCCACTCGGGCAGGATCTGCTTGCCCAGTTTGTCCAGCAGGAAGCTCGACTTGCGATAGAGGTTGCCCCCGCTGATGGCCATCACCAGATGGCCCCACAGACCGGCAGCGGTATCGGGGTGGAACAGCACAGGGGCATGGCGGGTGCTGATCTTGCGAGCCCCCAGGCGGGAAACAGTGCGCTCCACCGCCTCGTCAGCGATGCGCTGGGGGCTCCACAGCCCGTCCAGGGAGCGGCTGGAGGAGTAGCCGTAGTCGCGCTGCATGTCGCCATCCTGCTCGCCGATCAGTACGCAGCTCAGGGAGTTGCGCGATGCAGCATAGCCTTTGACGAAGCCGTGGCTGTTGCCATAAACCTTGACGCCCAGGTGGCTGGAGAAACTGGCTCCGTCAGAGTGCTTGATGCGGGCATCCCGTCCCAGGGCCAGCCGCTCGCACTCGATGGCCAGCGCGATGCCACGCTGGGGATCCAGCTCGATTTGGTGGCACAGTTGCAGGTCCGGGGCATCCCAGGCCAGCAGATCCGCATCCGCAAGACCGGCGCAGTCATCGGGAGAGGTGTGGCGGGCGATCTCCATGGCCGCTTCCACGGCGGCGCGAATGGCCGGCTTGGTCAGATCCGTGGTGGAGGAGGACCCCTTGCAACCATCGCGATAGACGGCGATGCCGAGTGCGCCATCCTTGTTGAACTCGATGCTTTCCAGCTCGCAGCCCCGGGTGTTCACCGAGAGGCCGGTCTGTTTGCTGATGGAGACTTCGGCAAGCCCGGCGCCCAGCCCTTTCGCTATCTCAAGGGCCTCGGCGACCACGGCCTCGAGATGGGATTGATCCTGGCGGATTTGATCTTGCTGGTCCATAACTCACATCTGTATGAAGGGAAGGAAAGGGGCTAAGCATATCAGACCCCTGCGCCCAGCGGGAGAAGCTGGTAACATATCCGCCAAACGTGAATGACAGGAATACAGAGACCGATGAGTCAATATCAAGACGACAACGAGTGGGAAGACTGGGGCCCCAGCAAGAGCCAGCTCAAGCGTGATGCCGAGGCCTTGCAGAAGATGGGGGAAGAGATCGTCTCCCTAAGTCACAGCGAGCTGGAGAAGATCCCCCTGGATGAAGAGCTCGCCGAAGCGGTCGAGCTGGGTCGCAAGCTCAAGCCGAAGAAGGATGAGTCCTTCCGTCGCCATCTCCAGTTCATCGGCCGTCTGATGCGTAGCCGCGATGTGGCCCCCATTGAAGAGGCCCTCTCCATCATCAAGATGCGTCACTCCACCGTGAACGCCCGCCTGCACCGCCTCGAACAGTGGCGCGAGCGGCTGATCACCGAAGGCGACAGCGCCCTTAACGAGCTGATGTCCCAGTTCCACGAGCTGGATCGCCAGAAGCTGCGTCAGCTGATCCGCACCGCCAACAAGGAACGGGAGCTGAACAAGCCGCCGGTAGCCTATCGCGAGATGTACCAGTACCTGCGCGGTGAAATTGAAGATCTGTTGTAAGTGATGACTCACGTCCGCCTCAGGGCGGCGTGCAGTACACAATCAAACGGGGCCGCAATGGCCCCGTTTTTTCATACGCTATCCGCTCAGCTGCCCGCCACGCACTGGGTGTGAGTAGCGGGTTGCAGATAGGGGACCAGCAGGGGGGCCATCCCCTTGAGCACCTGTACAGGCAGCGCCGACGTGAAGCGGAACTTGTCGGACTGGCTGCCGGGTACATAGGCCGTCAGCGTGCCGAAGTGATCATCCCCGATGTAGAAGACGAAAGTCGCAGTCCGGTTGCGAGCCAGTGAACTGGTCACATTGCCGTAGCGACCCACCGTCTCGATCCGGTTGTCCCCGGTCCCCGTCTTGCCCCCCAGGGCCAGGACAGTACCATCCTGCAAGGCGAAGGCCCCGGCGATGCGCCGCGCCGTCCCCCCTTCCACCACCTTGGAGAGTGCATTGCGCAAGGCGTTGGCCACCTCGGCAGGTATCACCCGTGCCCCCTGGGTGTTCGCCGGCTCAAAGACGGTGGCGAAGGGGGTCCCCTTGGCAAAGGAGAGGTGCTCGATGCGCAGGGTCGGCGCACGAATGCCGCCGTTCTGGATGATCCCCATCAGCTCGGCCAACGCAGCAGGACGATCGCCCGAGCTGCCCAGTGCGGTCGCCAGGGACGGAACCAGGTGATCGAACGGGTAGCCCAGGCGAGCCCAGCGCTGATGGATGTCGAGGAAGGCCTCAACCTCCAGCATGGTGCGGATCCGGCTATCCCGGGCACTGCGATGACGGGTCTTGAACAGCCAGCTGTAGACCTCCTGACGCTCGTCACGGCTGGCGGTTACCGCATCGGTAAAGGTGGCCTTGTCAAACTCCTTGAGATAGGCAAGCAACCACAGCTCAAGTGGATGCACCCGTGCGATATAACCTTGATCCGGCAGAGAATATTTGCCAGGGCCGTAATTGGTATAGAGCTGCTCGATGCGCTTCTCGGTCAATTTCTCCCGCGGCAGGCGCTTGGCCAGGAAAGCGGCAAAGTCGGCCTGGGAGGCTTCCGGCATCAGATAGCGATGCACGGCGGCGAGACGCACCGCGCTGGGTTTGAGACCATCGAGGAAGGTATCGAGCTGCTCTTCTGCACTCTTGCCACGATATTTGCGCCAGAACCTCAGCAGGTAGGTCTGGCCCTCCTTGTCAGCAAACTTGGCCAGGTACTCGGTACGGCGAGGATCCCTGTCATCTTTCAACAACTGGGCACGATTTCCCTCCTTGTAGAGGCTGTAGCGGACGATGTCCCGCATCAAGCGCACGAAGGGCAGGTTGATGGATTCCCGCAGCGCATCGCGAATGGGCGGGATGCGACCGTTGTCTTCCTTGCGGAAGTTGTTGAAGGTGTGCATGCCACCGCCGGTAAAGAAGCCTTCATAGGGACTTGCGGAATACTTGCGGTCCAGTGCGGCCTCCAGCATCACCGGCAGGCTTCTGTCCTTGGCACTCATCAGATAGGCGATGGCCCAGCGGCTGATGTTGTCCTGATCGGACACTTCGATCTTTCGCAGGCTCTCCACCGGCATATTGCCGTAGCTGTCATGCAACTCGGTGACAATCTCGAGATAGGTGGTCAGCACCCGCAACTTGGCGGTGGATCCCAGTTCAAGCTTGCTGCCCTCGTTGATATCGAACGGCTGGTCCGTGTTGTCGGTCTGCACCCTCACCTTGACCCCTTCCGGCGTCTTCTCGAACAGGGTAAAGCTGTACTTCACATCACCCGTCTTCTCCGGCGAGAGCAGGCGCTCACCGAACAGGCCCACCTGGGCTGCGAATGCAGGGTCTGCCAGTTGCTGCAGATACCGTGACACCTCGTTCTGCAGCGGCATATTGAGGGTGGTGTTGGCCATCAGATCCATGCGATCCAGGTCATAAAGCTGCACCCCGAGCTGACGACTGAGACGAGTGCGAGCCACCTGCAGCCCCTTGTTGTTGTTGACTCGAGTGATGGCAGGTGCCTGCAGGAAATCGCGGAAGACCAGCTTGGCCTTGAGAGCCGACTCCATCAGGGGGGGGGTGATCATTCCCTCCTGCACGAAGAGTCGCAGATAGCTGTCTGTCAGGGTAGACAGTGCCTCTCTCCCCTGCGCCAGGTAATAGGAAGGACGGCGGTGGGCGATCATCAGAGAGACAACCTGGCGCAAGGCAAGACCCTGCTCGGCCAGGGTAGAATCCTGGTTGCGAGCGGGATCCAGCAGTCGATTCACCTCATCGACATTGGCGCCAAACCAGACCCAGAGGCCATCACCGAGACCGTGCACCTCGCCATAACCGGGCGCCGCAGAGAGCGGGACCGAGTTGAGGTAGGCCCAGGCAACCAGCTTGCGGGCCTCCAGGGTCTCGGGCCCCAGCCGATAGGCACGAACGCTGGCCGAGACCATCTGGCGGATCTTCTCGGTCGGCGAAACGGTCAGTCCATCGGGAGAATGACGATACTTTTCCACCTGGGTCGCCAGGGTGCTGCCGCCAGCAGATTGATCCTGCATATCCAGCGCCTTGCCCACCTGAGACAGCGCCGCCTTGGCAAAGCGCGGCCAGTCTACGGCCGGGTTGGCCAGCGGTTCCTTGTTGCTCAGGAGGTCACGGTTCTCGATAAACAGCAGAGACTGGATGACCAAGGGCGGTATGGCATTGAAATCCGGATAGTAATGAGTCGGATACTTGTACTGGTAGAAAGGCTCAGCACGGCAGTCATAGAGTGTCAATCCTGCCTGGACCTTCTCGGTATAAGGCACGAAGAAACCGTGGCTGGCGTAGTTGTAGAGCGCATCGGAAAAACGGACCTGCTCGCTCACCTGGTAGCCACGCTGAACGAGACGTTCCTGGATCATGGGCATCAGCACATAACCGAGTCGCTTGTCGAACGGGCCGTCGTCGGGGAAGGCTATCTGCTTGCTGGGGCCGGGTTCGAGCTGATAGGTCAGGGTGGCCGCATAGCGGGAGATCTCCTGTGACTGCAGTCGGGAGGTCTTCATTTCATAACCCACCAGGGCGATCACGGCAGCCAGGCAAAGCAAGAAGATAAAACAGAACAACCAGCGCCACCAAGGTCGGCGTTTACGCTGTTGTTGTCCGTCCGCGTTAGGTACGGATGAATCCTGAGATGCCACTTTATTTGAATCCGTCTGTTTTGATGCGCCCATATCAGCCCCACCATGGTTGCGCAATTTATTGTCTTTCAATCAAGCTTAGTCGTTTCAAGTCAAGGGCTTGAAATCTATTGACCGCTTTGCAGCGATGTTAACAGGGCGATTGTGAAAATGGGAGCCGATTGTTGCAACGCGGCAAGAGATCCGAGCTGCGGCATGAAAATGAAACACCGGCCAGAGGCCGGTGTTGACGAGAGCGGGGCGGGATTATTTGCTGGTGCTCATGCTCTTCAGCTTGGTACTCAGCTCCTTGCGCTCCTTGGAAAGCTCGGCATTTTTGATGATATGGTCATCTACGCGCTCTTCATAATCGGTCCGCATGTTGGCGATGATGGCCTGAACCTCGTCAATGCTCATACCGGGCTTGATATAGTCACTCAGGTTGTCGAGCAACAGTACCCGCTTCTGGTTGTCACGGATCTTTTTCTCGTTGTCCGCGATTTCACGCTTGAGCTTGTTCTGACGACGGGACATACGCACATATTCCAGCACATCGTTGAAGGTTGACTTGTTTACTTGTTCCATATCGGTACCACTGAGTGAAGGTGAATGAAAACAGGCGGAGAGTCCCATACCAGAAAAAGAAACCGAGACCATGGCACGGGCAAACCCGGAATGCCCCTTACTCTACCGAGTTATGATTCAGATACAACCCCAATCGCAGCGCGGGCGGTGGGTTTAGACAGAACGGCTCCGACTGGGTTATTACGCTAAAAATGATGAGAACGGAGAGAGCCAATATGTGGGTTCAATGCGGCCAGAGCAGGCGCAACTTTTTCCGGTACAGGCAACAAGTGAACGACGAACAGCACCATAGTGCCCGCTTGCACTCCAGTGAGTGCTTAATTTCAGGCAATAAAAAACCCCGATCGAGTGAGCGGGGTTTCTTGTATTGGGTGCCTGGCAGTGTCCTACTCTCGCATGGCGAATGCCACACTACCATCGGCGCTACAGCGTTTCACTTCTGAGTTCGGCATGGGGTCAGGTGGTTCCACTGCGCTATTGCCGCCAGGCA
>NZ_JAGKRH010000268.1:0-1257 GCF_017939245.1 Aeromonas sp. PrichA-15
GCAGGGCAAGATCGCGAACGTTTTTTAAGCAGGGCATGAGGATTTGACCGACCGAACAGGGTGTGATCTTATACTCTCTTTTACGGGAGTTTCGTCATGAACCATCAAGCGGCATTTACCCAATTCTTCTCCGAACTTGAAGACCCTCGTCAGACAACCAAAATCGCGTACCCCTTCTTCGATGTGGTTTTTCTCACCGTCTGTGCTGCTATTGGTGGGGCTCAAGGTTGGGAAGATATCGAGCTTTTCGGCGAGGCACATCTAGAATGGTTTCAGCGTAATGGATTGTTTCATAACGGATTACCTGTTCACGACACCATAGCCAGGATCATCTCCCGTATTCAACCGGAGCAATTCCAGAACGCCTTTGTCCGCTGGATGCAAGCAACATCAGAACGTACCGATGGTGAGCTGATTGCCATTGACGGCAAGACCTTACGCAGCTCTTACGACCGAGACAGTCGTCAGTCTACCATTCATATGGTCAGTGCCTTTGCCGCTGAGAATCGTCTGGTGCTCGGGCAAGTCAAAACAGATGCGAAATCTAACGAAATCACCGCCATTCCTGAATTACTGGCACTCCTCGATATAAAAGGCTGCCTGGTATCCATCGATGCCATGGGCTGCCAGACTGAGATAGCCTCAACCATAATCAAGGGCGGTGGCGACTACTTGCTGGCGGTAAAAGGTAACCAGCCCACACTGCATAATGCAGTACGCGCAGCTCTGGGCGAGTCGACCAAGAAGCCACTGAGTGAAGAAACGTTCAGTGTCGAGAAAGAGCACGGTCGCATTGATGGCCGCGAGTACCATGTGTTACCAGCCGGAGCACTATCAGAGCAATTTCCAGAGTGGAAAGCGCTGAAGAGTGTTGGTGTCGCAATATCCTATCGAATTGAAAATATGAAAAAATTTTCGATGGAGTATCGCTACTACATCAGCTCGGCTGAACTGACACCAGAGCAGTTTGCCTCAGCGGTACGAGGGCACTGGGCAATTGAAAATAGCCTGCATTGGGTTCTGGATGTCGTGATGAATGAGGATGCCTGCCAGATATATCGAGGTGATGCTCCTCAAATATTGGCCTGTGCACGACACATGGCGCAAAACATGCTGCGAGCCGAAACCAGCCGTAAGGCAAGCTTGCGGAAGAAGCAGCAATTTGCGGGCATGAGCAGCCCATATCTGGAAAAGGTACTGGATGCTGGGTTAGCTGAACTGGCATCAATTTAACAATATGTTCACGCTCTCGCCCTG
>NZ_JAGKRH010000269.1:0-582 GCF_017939245.1 Aeromonas sp. PrichA-15
TGCTGCGAGCCGAAACCAGCCGTAAGGCAAGCTTGCGGAAGAAGCAGCAATTTGCGGGCATGAGCAGCCCATATCTGGAAAAGGTACTGGATGCTGGGTTAGCTGAACTGGCATCAATTTAACAATATGTTCACGCTCTCGCCCTGATCATTCCTGCATTATAATACCCTTCATTAAACATTTTTTGTAACTCTAAAGGCGGTATATGTTTCAACATTTGAGAGAGCATAATAAGTACTTGTATCACTACACTAGGGAAGGTGCGAATAAGTCATATGGCACGAGAGCATTTAATGGTAACCCATTGATATTAAATGACTAAAATTTTCATTTTTTGTTCGTGGGATACTTGTTCGCACTTTCCCTAATTCTACACCTTGGCTTTCGTATAAAGATTTTCGCGTTTATAATAGAAAGTAAAATGCCATACAAACATCAGGGCGGGAGCACACTTTGTTGATATTTTAACCAAAGAATAACTGAGCCCGATAGTCGTCATTCCAGCCGGCTCTTTTTAGCTTGTTTCTCTGACTTCGAGCACCACAATTGCTCTGTTTTACGATATTCAATACGAACCGCCGG
>NZ_JAGKRH010000033.1:0-14851 GCF_017939245.1 Aeromonas sp. PrichA-15
AAACTACCCGATGCACACGAGTGTGCTGGAAGGGGTGAACAACAAGATCAAAGTGATAAAGCGCATGACATATGGATTTAGGGACTCAGAATACTTTTTTCTGAAAATCAAGGCGGCCTTCCCCGGAAAGCCGCGATGAACCAAAAAAAAAGCCCACTGTCATGCAGTGGGCCAATCACAATCACATCACGCCTGGAGTAGCAGACGGTTGATACGGGAGACGAAGCTCGCCGGATCATTGAGGCCACCCTGCTCCGCCAGCTGGGCCTGCTCGTGCAGGAGGGAGACCCACTCGCCAAACAGGCTCTCATCCTCGATGGTGCCGAGCTTCTTCACCAGGGCATGGTCGGGGTTGAGCTCCAGGATGTACTTCTGCTCCGGCACCGGCTGACCGGCGGCGCGCATCAGCTTGATCATCTGGGTGCTCATACCGTGGGCGTCGGTGACGATGCAGGACGGCGAGTCGGTCAGACGGTGGGTGACGCGCACCTCTTTCACCGCCTCCCCGAGGCTCTTCTTGACCCGCTCCACCAGACCGACGTTGGCTTTTTCGGCCTCTTCCTGCGCCTGCTTGGAGGCTTCGTCTTCCAGATCCCCGAGATCCAGTTCGCCACGGGTGACGGAGACCAGCTGCTTGCCGTCGAACTCGGTCAGGTGGCTCATCAGCCACTCGTCCACCCGCTCCCACATCAGCAGCACTTCGACGCCCTTCTTGCGGAAGATCTCGAGGTGCGGGCTGTTCTTGGCAGCGGCATAAGAGTCGGCGGTGATGTAGTAAATCTTCTGCTGACCTTCCTTCATGCGGCCAACGTAATCCTCGAGCGACACGGTCTGGGCTTCGCCCTCACCGGCGGTGCTGGCAAAGCGCAAGAGCTTCGCGATCTCTTCCCGGTTGGCGTAATCCTCGGCCGGGCCCTCTTTGAGCACATTGCCGAACTCGCTCCAGAACTTGGCGTACTTCTCGCCATCCTCTTTCGCCAGCTTGTTGAGCATGGTGAGCACGCGCTTGGAGCAGGCCTTGCGCAGGGAGGCGGTCACCTTGTTGTCCTGCAGGATTTCACGGCTGACGTTGAGCGGCAGATCGTTGGAGTCCAGCACCCCTTTCACGAAGCGCAGGTAGGTCGGCATGAACTGCTCGGCGTCGTCCATGATGAAGACGCGCTGCACATAGAGTTTCAGGCCGTGCTTCTGTTCGCGGTTGTAGAGATCGAACGGCGCGCGGGCCGGGATGTAGAGCAGGCTGGTGTACTCCTGGGCCCCTTCCACCCGGTTGTGACCCCACAGGAGCGGATCTTCGAAGTCGTGGGCGACGTGCTTGTAGAACTCTTGGTACTCCTCGTCCTTGATGTCCTTCGGGTTGCGGGTCCAGAGCGCGGTGGCGCGGTTGACCTGCTCCCACTCACCCGGAGTGCCGACGATGGTTTCACCGTCTTCTTCCCGATCCGGCGTACCCTCCTTGAACATCTCCACCGGCACGCTGATGTGGTCGGAATATTTGCTGACCACGGAGCGCAGGCGCCAGTCGTCCAGGAACTCCTCTTCATCGCTGCGCAGGTGCAGGATGACGTCGGTGCCGCGACCTGCTTTGGTCACGTCAGCCACGGTGAAGGAGCCTTCCCCTTGTGATTCCCACTGCACGCCCTGCTCCGGCGCGGTGCCGGCGGCGCGGGAGACCACGGTCACCTTGTCGGCCACGATGAAGGCGGAGTAGAAGCCCACCCCGAACTGGCCGATCAGCTGGGAATCCTTGCCCTGGTCACCGGAGAGGTTCTTGAAGAACTCGGCAGTGCCGGACTTGGCGATGGTGCCCAGGTGCTCGATCACCTGGTCACGGGTCATGCCGATGCCGTTATCCGAAATGGTCAGGGTCTTGTTCTCTTTGTCCACCACCAGGCGCACGCGCAACTGGCCGTCGTTTTCGAACAAAGAGGCATCGGAAAGCGCCTTGAAGCGCAGCTTGTCCGCCGCATCGGAGGCGTTGGAAATCAGCTCGCGCAGGAATACTTCTTTGTTGGAGTAGAGGCTGTGAGCCATCAGGCTCAGCAGTTGTTTGACTTCAGTCTGAAAGCCGTGGGTTTCGGCGTGAACACTTTGGGTCATCGACCAGTCCTCAAAACGTCGGGTTGAACAGATTCCCAAGCTAGATGGGGTTGGCCTTTCAAATATCAAGGGGCTTGCGTGCAAACTTGAGAGCAAATTTGCACACCGGCCCCTCGCTTGGCCCACACAGGCAACCCCCTCCCGGCCTCCTCCTTCACAAGGGGGAGGTGCACCGTCGTCCCCTGTCTGGCTAGGAGGGTCAGATTGGGATCGAGCGTGGAGCCAATGGCGAGGTCAGCCTTGCTCTCCCCTGACATAGGAGGGGTGGGATTCGTAGCCCCCTCCTCTGCCAAATCCTCTGCCAAAGGGAGGCATGAGACGGGATCCATTGCTCCCTCCCCTGCCAAGAGGAGGGCCGGGGTGGGGTTCGTGGCCTCTTTAGCTCAGACGCTGGCGCCCCATCAGGGAGTGGGAGAGCGTGGTGCCATCCACCAGCTCCAGCTCCCCGCCCACCGGCACGCCGTGGGCGATGCGGCTCACCTCCACCCCGGCGGTGCGGGCCATGTCGGCGATGTACCAGGCGGTGGCATCCCCCTCGATGGTGGGGTTGGTGGCGAGGATCAACTCCTTGATCTGCTCCTCTTGCAGGCGGCGCTCCAGGATATCGAGCCCCAGCTCCTCGGGGCCGATGCCGTCAAGGGGCGACAGGTGGCCCATCAGCACGAAGTAACGGCCGGAGAACTGGCCGGTCTGCTCGATGGCGGCCACGTCCGCCGGGCTCTCCACCACGCAGAGCAAGCCATTCTCCTCACGCTTGGGATTGGCGCAGATCTCGCAGCGATCGTTCTCGGTAAAGGTGCGGCAGTGGCTGCAATGACCGATTTCGGTGAGCGCCCGGTTGAGCAGGGAGGCCAGACGCAGACCGCCGCTGCGCTCGCGCTCCAGCAGGGTGAACGCCATACGCTGGGCGGACTTGGGGCCCACGCCCGGCAAGACCTGCAGCGCCTTCATCATCTCATCGAGCAGGGGACTGAATTTCATGGGGATATCCTTTGATGCCGCGAAGAGAGGCGCCGCCCCAGGGGCATCGGCAAGCCGTCTCTCCAACCTCTTTTGTTGGCGCAGGACTATACCAGCCCAGGGCCGCCAATGGCAGATCCCGCCCGCAGGCGCCTCGCCGCCGAGACGCACCGGGAAACCGGATTGGCCCCGTTTTTCAGGGCCGGCAGACCCCCGTCAGCCCCCGCAAGGGGTAAAACAGCCTCCAAGGCGTTCAATTTTTCTACTCGATTGACCACGATCGTTAAATTAAACCAAACAAAAAAACCTGCGTGTTGGCCCCGCCATCCTCGATTTGCCCCCTTCAGGGGCCGGTTCAGCGCCCCGGGGGAGCGGCGCCGCCAGTTCTCACGCACCGATCGCTGGCGGAGCAGGCTCACAGGATCGCAAAGAAGCGCCGCATCTGGCACTCAAACAGGAGCGAGATCAAGGTATTGGGGACCAGGGCCCCGGTAAACTTGGCCCCCGTGACAGGGCGAGGGCCTCCACTGCCTGTCAAGGCTACGCCCCTTCTATCGCGACGCAGCCCGTTGCCCCCCGTTCGTTGCACCCGATGGCCCATGCCGTGGCGGCAGGCCAGCAGATGGGAGTTCGATATCGCATGACATCCCCCAGGATGATCGCCGGATGGCCGCCCCTGTCGGCCCTCCCCAGCCCCCCTGTCATGAGGGAGGGTTCCCTGCCCCCCGTTTATCAGGGAGGGGCGCTGGCCCCTCTTTGGATGGCGCCATGACCACGTCGACACGCCTTCGACTGCGCCGGGAATTTCATATAGACGGCATCGTGCAGGGGGTCGGCTTTCGCCCCTTCGTCTATGGGCTAGCGCTGCGCCACGGCCTTGCCGGCTATGTGTTGAACGACGCGAGCGGCGTCACCATCGGCGCCGAAGGCTCCCCTGAGCAGCTCGCCAGCTTTGCCCGCGAACTGCGGGAACTGGCGCCGCCACTGAGCCGTATCGATCATTTCAGCGAGCGGGAACTGCCCCTTGCTCATGATCCCGACTTCGATGGCCCATTTCATGGCCAGTTTCGAATTAAAGCGAGCCAGCAGCAGAGCGCCGCCACGGTCGCCATCTCGCCGGATCAGGGAATGTGCGAGGCGTGCGCCCGGGACGTGGCCAATCCGAAGGATCGCCACCACCACTACCCCTTTACCAACTGCACCCACTGCGGCCCGCGCTACACCATTATCCGCCGCCTCCCCTACGACCGCCCCCACACAGCCATGGCAGGCTTTGCCATGTGCCCGACCTGCGCTGCGGCCTATGAAAACCCGCTGGACAGACGCTACCACGCCCAGCCGGTGAGCTGCCCCGAGTGCGGGCCCCATCTCAGCTGGCGCAACGGTCGTGGCGATGCCCTGGCCGAGCGCGAGGATGCCCTGCAAGCAGCTGCCCGCGCCCTGCAAGCGGGCAAGCTTATCGCGGTCAAGGGCATGGGGGGTTATCACCTGATGTGCGATGCCCGCAATGAGCAGAATGTTGCCAGATTACGAATGCTCAAGCGGCGCGCGCGCAAGCCGCTGGCGGTGATGATGGGATCCCTTGCCGAGGCAAAACTGCATGTCACCGGCAGCGAAGACGAGTGGCAACTGCTCGCCTCTCAGGCCAGACCCATCACCTTGCTGCGCAAGCGCATTAACGATGATCGGCTTTCAGAAACTGGGCAACCAGCGGCCCCGCTGGCCGAGGGGATCGCCCCCGGCATCCCCTACCTTGGGGTCATGCTCCCCTACACCCCGCTCCATCAGCTGTTGCTAGATGCCTGCGCCATGCCGCTGGTCGCCACCAGCGCCAATGGTCGCGGCAGCCCCATCCTTATCGAGTGCGAGGCGGTGGTCAGGGAACTCGGCAGCGAGATTGACGGCATCCTGGATCACAACCGCCCCATCCTGCACCCGTGCGACGACAGTCTGGTGCAGTGGGCAGGCGGGCGACGCCAGACGTTGCGCCTCGCCCGGGGCTATGCCCCCTGCACTCCCAGCCTGAAAGAGGCGGTCAAGGCGCCGCTGCTGGCGGTCGGGGCGCAGCAGAAGAACCAGCTGGCGCTCGCCTTCGGCCGCCAGCGCATCTACAGCCCCTATATCGGCGATCTGCACAGCCTGCCGATGCAGGAGCACTTCGAGCAGACCCTGGCCACCTTTCGCGAACTTTACGATCTCAACCCCGAACTGCTGGTCTCGGATCGCCACCCCGGCTACCTCAGCCACCAGTGGGCCAAGGGCTATTGCCGCGATCACAATGCAACCCATCTCGAGGTGCAGCACCATCACGCCCACCTGCTGGCTGTGATGGCCGAGCACAACATCACGGGCCCGGTGCTGGGGGTGGCCTTCGATGGCACCGGCCTTGGCGATGACGGCACCCTCTGGGGCGGCGAGCTGCTGCTGGCCGACGTTCAAAGCTTTACACGGGTTGCCCACCTCAAACCCTTCAAGCTCATCGGCGGCGAAGCGGCCATCCGCGAGCCGGTGCGCCAGCTGCTGGGGCTGCTGTTCGAATCCTATAGCGTGGAGGAGATCAGTGCCCTCGATATTCCGTTGATCAAGCAACTGCCCGCTGGGCAGATCAACAATCTGCACCAGCTCTGGCGCTTGGGTCGCAACGCCCCCCATACCAGCTCCATCGGTCGGCTGTTCGATGCGGTGGCGGCGCTCTTGGGGGTGATCGACACCCCGGATTACGAGGGCGAAGCGGGGCTCTTGCTGGAGGCGGCCACCTTGCAGCTGGCCCCCGATGAACAGCCCTTCCCCCTCGCCTTTGACCTCAGCCAATCAGCGGAAGGGCCGCTGCAGATCGAGTGGGCAGAGCTCATCCATACCCTTGTCAACGAGCGGCGCAAAGGCACCTCCACTGCCAGCCTGGCCGCCGGTTTTATCCGCGCCATCAGCAATCTGGCCGTTGCCCTTGCCGAGCGCTTCCCCGGCTATCCGGTGGCGCTCGGGGGCGGCGTCTTTCAAAACCGGGTGCTGATGGACCAGCTTGTTTCTGGCCTCGAAGCCGCCGGCCGACAGGTATTGACCAGCGAAACCCTGCCGCTCAATGACGGTGGCATCGCCGCCGGTCAGCTCTGGTTTGCCATCCACCATCTTGCCACGCACCAGCCTGTCACCACCGGTTGTGCCACCTTGTCGGAGTCCTGAAATCCATGTGTCTATCCATCCCCTCTCAGGTGGTGCAGCTGCACCCCGAAGATAACTGCGTCACCGTCGACACCCTGGGGGTGCAGCGGCGCGTCAGCTGCATGCTGCTCGAAGAGCCTCTCCAGGTGGGCGACTATGTGCTGCTCCATATCGGCTTTGTGATGAGCAAGATTGACGAAGCGGAGGCGCAGGCCAGCCTCGAGAGCTTCCGCCAGATGGTGGCCCTGATGCCCAAACAGGATATCTTGCCATGCTGACCTTGAATGACCTGTTTCAGGGCTTTCGTCAGCCTGACGTTATCCGCGCCCTCGCAACCCAGATCACCGAACTGGCCAAATTACTCCCCGAACCGCTGCGGGTGATGGAGGTATGCGGCGGCCATACCCACACCATCATGAAGTACGGCCTGCACCAGCTGCTGCCGGCCAGCATCCAGTTTGTCCACGGCCCCGGCTGCCCGGTCTGCATCATGCCCAAAGAGCGCATCGATCAGGCCATAGAGCTGGCTAGCCAGCCCAACGTCATTCTGGTCACCCTGGGGGACATGATCAGGGTACCGGGATCCAAAGGCACGCTGGCCCAGCAGCGGGCCAAGGGGAGCGATATTCGCCCCGTCTATGACCCCCTCGATGCCCTGCGCATCGCCAAAGAGAATCCGGAGAAAACTGTGGTCTTCTTCGCCATCGGTTTCGAGACCTCTACCCCCATGACCGCCGCCTTGCTGGCTGCCGCTGAAGAGCAAGGGGCCCTGAACCTCCTGTTTCATATCAACCATGTGCTGGTGCCCCCCGCCATTCATGCTGTGATGGCCGACGGGGTGGCCAAGGTGAACGCCTTTATCGGCCCCTCCCACGTCAGTGTCATCACAGGCGCCGATATCTACCTGCCCATCGTCGATCGCTATCAGGTACCGGTGGTGGTGAGCGGCTTCGAGCCAGTGGATGTGATGGAGGCGCTCTTGATGATGGTGCTCCAGAAGGTGGAGGGTCGCTACGCGCTGGAGGTGCAGTACAGCCGCGCCGTCACCGCCAGCGGCAACAAAGCCGCCCAGCGGCTGGTCGAGCGCTTTTTCGAGACCCGCGAGCACTTTCGCTGGCGAGGTCTGGGGGATATCAACGCCTCCGCCCTGCGCCTGCGCGATACCTTTGCCAAGCGCGATGCGGAGCGTCACTTTCAACTCAATCAGACTCCCATCGATGACCACAAGGCGTGCCAGTGCGCCGATATCCTGCGCGGCCTGGCCAAGCCGAACCAGTGCAAGGTCTTTGGCCGGGGCTGCACCCCGACCCAGCCCATGGGCAGCTGCATGGTCAGCTCCGAAGGGGCCTGTAATGCCTACTACCGATATATGGGGATCCAGGAACAATGAGAGAAATCCAACTTAGCCACGGCGGCGGTGGCGTCGAGATGAATCAGCTGATCAACCAGCTCTTCTTTCGCCACTTTGGTAACGAGATCCTGCTGCGCGGTGAAGATGCCGCCCTGCTGCCGGTGAGCGGCCCCGTTGCCTTCACCACCGACAGCTTTACCGTCTCGCCGCTCTTCTTCGAGGGGGGCGATATCGGCAAGCTAGCCATCGCCGGTACGGTCAACGATCTCGCCATGATGGGAGCCAAGCCCGAGTATCTGAGCTGCAGCTTTATCATCGAGGAGGGCTTCTCCTACGCCGATCTTACCCGCATCGTCGAGTCGATGGCCGCGGAGCTTGCCAAGAGCGGCGCCCGCATCGTCTGCGGCGACACCAAGGTGGTGCCCAAGGGGGCGGCCGACAAGATCTTTATCAACACCAGCGGGGTCGGCACATTCCCGCTGCCTGAACAGAGCCGGGACATCTCGGTACGCAACCTCAAGGCCGGTGACGCCATTCTGGTGTCGCGGGATATCGGCAGCCACGGCGCCTGCATCCTGATAGCCCGAGACGCCCTGCAACTGGGATCCGATCTCAAGAGCGACTGCACCACCCTCTGGCCGCAGGTAGAAGCGCTGCTAAAAGCGGGTATTACCCCTCACGCCCTGCGCGATGCCACCCGCGGTGGCCTCGCCGCCGTGCTCAACGAATGGAGCACCGCCTCCGGCGTTGCCATCGAACTGGAGGAGTCCGCCATTCCGGTGTGCGATCCGGTGCGCGGCCTGTGCGAGCTCTACGGTTTCGAGCCCCATGATCTCGCCAACGAGGGAACCATGGTGCTGGCCCTGCCCGCCGAACAGGCGCGGGACGCGCTGGGCATCTTGCGGCAATTCAACCCCGCCGCCAGCCAGATCGGCGTGGTGCAGGCGAGCGATCGCCACAAGGTGATCTTGAACAACCCCTGGGGCAGCCACCGTTATCTGGAGCTACCGCAGGGGGAACTGCTGCCGCGGATCTGCTGATCAGCCATGCCGTTTTCCCAATTAGGGGGAGGAGTCACTGCTCCTCCCCCTATCGGTTAAGGAGCCACCATGCACGAAATGTCTCTGGCCATGGCCGCCATCGATCTGGCGGCCGAGCAGGCCACCCAGCGGGGCTTTAACAAGGTGACCGCCCTCTGGCTCGAGGTCGGCAGCTTCTCCTGCGTCGACCCGGACACCATTGCCTTCTGTTTCGAGGCGGCCGCCAAGGGCACCGCCGTCGAAGGGGCCCAACTGCACTTTCAACACCAGGCGGCAGAGGCCTGGTGTTACGACTGCAACCAGACGGTCACCCTCACCGCGCGCGGGCAGGCCTGTCCCGGGTGTGGTGGGTACAAATTACGCGTCGCGCAGGGCGATAGCCTGCGCATCACCGACATCGAGGTAAGTTGATATGTGTAGCGTATGCGGATGCGGCCAGGCGCGGATCGCCGGCCATGAGCACGATCATGAGCATCATCACGAGCATGAACATCACCATGAACATGGTCATGAGCACGACCATCATCATGCCCATGACGCCCATCACCATCATGACCACGAGCAGAGTGCGCCGCGCACCCTGATCATTCACCACCACTACCACCATCAGGGGGATGTCCATCACCACTACCACGGGGTGCGGGCTCCCATAAGCCATGAGGGTCATGATCACCCCCATGAGCACCACCATGATCATGCCCACTCTCATGACCACGACCATGACCATGACCATGACCATGACCATGACCATGACCATGACCATCAGCAGGGTGATCTGCACTATGGCAAAGGGGAAGCGGGACTGTCGGTACCCGGCATGGGGCAGCGCCAGCTGATCGCCATCGAGATGGATGTGCTGGCCAAGAACAATGCGCTGGCCGCCCACAACCGCGAGCACTTCACAGCTGCCGACCAGCTGGTGCTCAATCTGGTATCTAGCCCGGGTTCAGGCAAAACAACCCTGCTGTGCGAAACCCTGCGCCAGCTGGCCGACAAGCGCCCCTGCGCCGTGATCGAAGGGGATCAGCAGACCAGTGCCGATGCGGATCGCATCCGCGCCACCGGTGTCCCTGCCGTGCAGATCAACACCGGCAAGGGCTGCCATCTGGACGCCAAGATGGTGCACGATGCCTGCCACCAGCTGCCCGCCAATCAAGGGGGCATCCTCTTTATCGAGAACGTGGGCAATCTGGTCTGCCCCGCCAGCTTCGATCTCGGCGAGAAGTACAAGGTGGCGATCCTCTCCGTCACCGAGGGGGAAGAGAAGCCGCTGAAATACCCGGACATGTTTGCCGCCGCCCAGCTGATGGTGATCAACAAGATTGATCTGCTGCCCTATGTCAGCTTCGATGTCGCCCGCTGCATCGAGAACGCCAAACGGGTCAATCCCTATATCCAGGTGATCCAGGTCAGCGCCACCACAGGCGAAGGGATGGATGCCTGGCTCAACTGGCTGGCCAGTGCCTGAACCTGTTAAACACCGCTGATAACGGTAGAAAACAAGAGAGGGAGGCTGATGCCTCCCTCTCTTTTGTCTATGAACCTTGTCGGCCGTGCTATCTGTTCGGAGTAGCCAGCGTCCCCTCACCCTGGCCCTCTCCCCAGGGAGAGGGAACCGGTTTGTGGATGCCGCGACTATACGACGCCCTCAAACCCCTCAGGGGAGCTTCAAGCATAACAACCAGCCATATTTTCAAACCCAGAGGTTCTCCAAACCCTAAACCCCGAGCCTGGCGAAATGGCACCTTCTGCTCCCTTCTCCCCTTACGGGAGAAGGGCTGGGGATGAGGGGGAAGCCAATCCTCAGGCCACGCTACGGGCCATCGCCTCCTGCTCAGCCGTCTCCTCACCAAAGCGCAGCACCCGATGACAGATCTGGCGCAGCAGTGCCTGCTGGTGGCTGAAGATCACCATGCCAAGCCCGCGCTGTTCGCACTCCAACATCAACTCCAGCCAGAGCTGGCGCTGGATTTGCGGATCCAGCTGGGCGGTCACCTCATCGGCAATCAGCAGTCGAGTGCGGGGATCGAGGGCGCGCAACAGCGCGATGCGGGCCAGCTCGCCGCCGGAGAGCTGGCCGGGTTTACGGCCGAGCCACTCAGGTTTGACCATAAAGCGGGCCAGCATGGCGTCATCGGGGCGCCACACATCCCACAGCGCCTGCCCGGTGGTACGATAGGGATTGAAGGTGAGTTCCGGGTGCTGGGGCACCAGCTGGATAGGGTTATAGCCGTTTACCTGTTCAGGCACAGGCTGCCCATCCAGCAGGATCTGCCCGCCGGCCCCAACCGGTTGCCAACCGGCCAATACCCGCCCCAATGTGGTCTTGCCATGGCCGCTCGGGGCGGAGATGCCGAGCCGCTCGCCCGCCTTGACCGTCAGCGATAACCCCTGCCAGAGGGGGCGTGCCCCCTGGGCGATGGTGAGGTTTTGTACTTCCAACATCAGGAAACCTCCGGTGTAGGGAAAAGCGAATTGAACTCCGGCAGCGCCTGCCAGTGGGCGCGGAGCATCTCGCTCCCCTGCCCCTGGCGCAGATGGTGGCAGCTCAAGGTATCGCTCACCTGCCCCTGATGCAGCGCGACTATGCGATCGGCAAAGCGGGCCGCCAGCACCAGATCGTGGGTCACCCAGAGGATGCCGCTGCCCTGATTGGCCAATTCACGCAACTGGCTGAGCAGCTGGCAGGCCAGCCCCTCGTCGAGCCAGGCGGTGATCTCGTCCGCCAGAATGTAGCGAGCGCCGCCGAGGGCCGCGGTGCAGGCCAGAATGCGCTTGGCCATGCCGCCGGAGAGCTGGCGCGGGAATCTGTCCAAGGTGGTCGCGGGCAGCTGGTAGCGCAGCAGTTGCTCACCGAGCCGCTCGCGGGAACCGCTCTGACCGCAGAGACGTGTCGCCCGCCCCAGCTGGCGCCCCACCGTCAGCAACGGATTGAGGGCACTCACCCCCTGCGGCACATAGCAGAGGGTGTGGCCGCGCAGACGGGCCCGGCTGGCATCGCACAGAGGCGTGCCATCAAGAGAGATGCTGCCGCCCATGCGCAGATTGTCCGGCAGCAGAGTCAGAGCGCTTTGCAGCAGCAGGCTCTTGCCCTCGCCGCTCCCCCCCACCAGCGCCACGATTTCGCCGGGCGCCAGTTGCAGGCTGATATCGGTCAACAGCGGTCGCCAGCTGCGCCGCCCCAGCCAGGAGTAGTGAGCCGCCTCTATGGTCACCTGATCAAAACTCAGCATGGTTCACTCCTGTGCCACAGCAGCTGTTGCAAGGCCCGGGTAGCCTGATCAAACAGTAAAACCAAGGTCAGCAGCATCAACCCCGGGAAGAGGGCCAGCCACCAGCCTCCACCGGCCAGATAACGCAGGGCATCGGCCAGCAGCAGGCCCAGCGAGGCCTCGTGGGCCGCCAGACCAAAGCCGAGAAAGCTCAAGGCCGCGCTGTGCAGTACCGCATGGGGAAACATCAGCAAGGTGCCGATAAACCACTGAGGCAACAGCCCCGGCAACAGGTGGGTACGCCAGCGACGCAGCGCCCCCATCCCCTGACAACGGGCCAGCACCACATAGTCGCTGCAGGCGATCCGCCGCGCTTCTGCGCAAAGAATGAGCGCCAGCTTGGGCCAGTGGGTGAGCGCCACCGCCAGGATCACCCCGCGCATACCGCCCCCCACGGTAAAGCAGATAAGGATCAAGAGCAGCATATGGGGCAACGCCAGCATGGCGTCGATCACCATTCGTACCGCCTCATCACATCTGGGGTGAATGAGCGACACGCTTGCCGCCATCATGGCCAGCAGGCCACTGCAGAGCGCCGTGCTGATGCCGAGCTCCAGACTGGTGAGGGTGCCCTGAAAGGCGCGCAACCAGAGATCCCGTCCCATCTGATCGGTGCCGAACCAGTGGGTCAGCGAAGGAGGCTGCTGGCGCGCCAGCAGATCCATCGGCACATCCTGATGAGAGAGGCTCCAGCCGTAAGTAGCCAGTAGCGCCAATCCGAGCAGGGCAAAACCCAGCCGCAGTATGGAGGGAAGCGGATTAAACAGCATGCTCACCCTCCCAACCCCGATTGATACGGGCCAGCAGCAAACTGGCCACCGTGTTGCCAATAAAGACCAGCAGGGTACAGAAGAGCACGATTCCCATCAGCAAGGGGATATCGCCCCGCAGCCCCGCATCCACGGTGGCCTGGCCGAGCCCCGGGTAGGAGAAGACCTTTTCGGCCAAGAGCGATCCGCCAATCAGCTCGCCAAGGGAGGCAAACTGCAGGCAGAGCGCCGGGGTCAGGGCGTGGCGCAGCACGTGAAAACGCAGCATGGGCCAGCCGCCATCCCCCTGGGCACGGACGTAGCGGATAAAGTCGCTCGCCAGCACCTCGGCCACCCGCCCCCGGGTATGCAGGGCTATGTTGCCCACCCCGAGCAGGGCGAGCGTGGTCACCGGTAGCAACAGATGGCGCAATCGCATCAACCAGTCCGCTTCATCGGCAGCGAGCCCCGGCGTCCAGGCGCAGCAGACCGGCAGTAGCGGCCAGTGCACCGCAAACATGGCGAGCAGCAACAGGCCGACCCAGAAGGTGGGCAAGGAGGCGAGCAGGTAGGCAAAACGGCAAATAAGGCGATCGGGCCAGCGGTTGAGATAGCGCCCGGCGCAGAGGCCCAGCAAAATCCCGAAAAAGCCGGAGAGCAGCCAGGCACCCGCCAGCAGCAGGAAAGAGGCGGCAAAGCGCTGGCCTATGACCTCACCCACCGGTGCGTTGTAGAGCATGGAGTAACCGAGATCCCCCTGCAGCACCTGGGTAAACCAGTGCCAGTAGCGCAGCCACAGCGGCTGATCCAGCCCCCAGCGGGCGGCGATGCGGGCGTACTGCTCCGGCGGCACATGGAGCAGATCGTTGCCGATATAGGCCTTGATGGGGTCGATGGGGGAATAGCTCAGCAGCACAAAGGTGGCGACCGAGACCAGACAGAGCAGCCCTGCCAGACGCAGCAGGGCTTTTAGAGTGGCAGTCATCATAGTGGGGAACTTAACGGCACGTCCACCGCCAATCCTGCAGGTTGTTGAGCAGTGACCAGCTACCGTGGATTTCCGGCGCCCCCTTGCCAAGGTCGATGCAGCGATTGGCCAGATAAGTGTGCTGCACGTTGAGCAGCCAGGCCCAGGCCGCATCTCCCTGCACTCCGGCGCCGGTCTTGCCATCCCACTCCACCTGCTGCCAGAACGGCACGGCCGCCTGCCAGTTCGGGGCATCTAGCGCCTGCTTGAGGTGGCTATCCACCACAGGGTTGCTGTAGTAGCCCGGGTTGTAGAACTCCACGCCACCGGAGCCGATCTGGTAGTGGTGATAGAGCTCCATGGGATCCAGACTCCCCCACCCCATCAGCACCGGATTGGCGTGCATCTCCCGCTCCACCTGTTCCCAGCTGCCGGACTTGAGGCTCACCTCAAGGCCAATGGGCCCCAGCATGGCCCGCACCGCTTCCGCCAGATCCCGGCGGGTGCTGTCGCCACTGGTGTACCAGAGGGTAAAGGCGGCGCGCAGGGAGCCCTTGTGGCGAATGCCGTCACTGCCCATCTTCCAACCGGCCTCGTCGAGCAGGGCATTGGCGTGGGCCGCATCCCCATCCTTGAAGGCGGTGGCGTTGTTCAGCCAGGGCAAGCCTTCTACCGCGCTGTAGGCGGGGATGGCATGTCCTTCCAGCAGCTGGTCGGCCAGCAGCTTGCGGTCGATGGCGTAGTTGATGGCGCGGCGCACCGCCACATCCGAGGTCACGTCGTTGCCGATGGGATAACCCTTGGCATCTTTTTTAACCTCTTCGCCACGCTTGCTCGCTGGAGGAATGGGGAAGACGATGCCGCGGTTCTCGACACTCGGCCGCACCCACAGCTTGAGGGAGGCAGGCACGGTAGGCGCCAGCGACGGGGCGATGCGCACCACATCGAGCTGGCTGCTCTGGGCGGCGGCATAGGCGCTCTCTTCATCGATAAAGACAAACACCAGCCGCTTGAAGTCATTGTTGCCACCGGCGTAATGGGGGTTTACCTCCACCACCAGCTGTTGGCCGGGCAGGAAGCTCACCAGCCGGTAAGGGCCGGCACCGACCGCAATGCTGTTCACTTAAGCGGAGCCGCATTGCGATTTACCG
Source organism: Aeromonas sp. PrichA-15 (assembly GCF_017939245.1). NCBI lineage: Bacteria > Pseudomonadati > Pseudomonadota > Gammaproteobacteria > Aeromonadales > Aeromonadaceae > Aeromonas > Aeromonas sp. PrichA-15. The sequence goes on from NZ_JAGKRH010000033.1 coordinate 14,750, forward strand.
GAAAACGGGTCTTTGATATCTTCACCGCCCTGGGTCTCGATGGCCTGGGGCGTTTTTCTATGAACATGACGCCTATGCAGCCCCGTAACTCCGCCAACCTCC
>NZ_JAGKRH010000270.1:0-2180 GCF_017939245.1 Aeromonas sp. PrichA-15
TTCATGATGGTGGTGCGGTCCGGCAAGGCGCTATCCAGGGATAACCGGGCAAACAGACGCATGGAGGCGATTTCGTACAGAGCATCTTCCATCGCGCCATCGCTCAGGTTGTACCAATGCTGCATGCAGTGAATGCGTAGCATGGTCTCCAGCGGATAGGGCCGTCGGCCATTGCCCGCCTTGGGATAAAACGGCTCGATGACAGCGGTCATATTCTGCCATGGCAGGATCTGCTCCATGCGGGAGAGGAAAATCTCTTTTCTGGTCTGACGGCGCTTAGTGCTGAATTCACTATCGGCGAAGGTGAGTTGATGGCTCATGATGTCCCTCTGGGATGCACTCCGGATGAACATGATGATCTCATATCAGGAACTTGTTCGCACCTTCCCTAGCCTAGGCGTTCAGTCAGGATCCCATGCTCGATGCGGCTGAGGAGGTCGAGCACAGCCTGAGCGAGTTCGGGCGTATCCTGATGGTTGAACGGACGAACACCTCCTAGGTAACGGGATATATGATCCTGTGTTGAGCAACATGTCAGTACTACAGCTTGCAACTCCGGCACCGGTACAGTGATGGGAGCCCGCCAGCACAAGCCTTACTGACAGTATTAGCCATGGATTGGTCTTGTTGCTTTGGGTCAACCCAAGGAGACGAATCCTACTTTGGGGGCCTGTTTTGTGTTGGACATCGCTCAATCACTCTTAGGTGGCTCTTATTCAAGGGCGCGGATTTTACCGGAATGGCTAACCAAAAACTATACAGCCGACACGTCGGAAGCGAACAATCTCTTTGCCCGGGGAAGTGGGGTGGGGCGGCGTGACATGACCACGGGCAGGGAGGGGGCCGTCGCCAGTGCGGGCGGGATCACGATCCCTGTGCGCCGTCACCATTTGGCAGGAGGGGCAAAACGGGTGTCACTATACTCCCAACAGGCCTATCAAAAGGATGTGCGGGATGGAGAGTTCATTTGGTGAGAAAGTGCAGAACGTGCACGCCACCCTCAGGCAGCGGTTTGACAAGTTGAGCCGGGTGGCGATCGCCATCTACGACCCGCAGACGGACCAGCTCAAGACCTTTGCCCACAGCACGGACGGGGGCTCGCCGCTGTTGCAGTACGAGGTCAGGCTGAGCGAGGTGCCTTCCCTGTGCTACCTGGCCGAGCACCAGCAGCCCAGGGTGCTCGACACCCTGGATTCCCTGCTGGGCTCCCCCTCCGAGCACAGCCGCAAAGTGCTGGCGGCCGGGTACGCGTCGAGCTATACCGAGCCGCTGCTGCTCAACAGTCGCTTGTTCGGCTTTCTGTTTTGCGATGCCAAAGAGCCCGGTTACTTCGATGGCGCCATTTGCGGTGAGCTGGCGGCCTATGCCCAGATCCTGGCGGCCATCATCGCGGTGGAGTTCTTCTCCATCCAGACCCTGAACGGGGCCCTGACCACGGTGCGGGAGTTCAGCCGCTACCGGGACGAGGAGACCGCCAATCACCTGCACCGCATGTCGGCCTATTCGCGGCTCATCGCCCGGGAGGTGGCGGCCCATTACCCCTTGAGTGACGAGGAGGTGGAGTTCATTCACCTCTTCTCCGAGCTGCACGATATCGGCAAGATTGCGGTGCCCGACGCCATCCTGCTCAAGCCGGGCAAGCTCACGGCCGAGGAGTACGGGGTGATGAAGACCCACCCCTTCAAGGGGAGGGAGATGATCGCCCTGATGATCCGCGAGTTCGGCCTCGACGGCATCCATCACACCGACATGCTGAAGAACATCATCGCCTACCACCACGAGCGTTTCGACGGTCAGGGCTACCCGGAAGGACTGGCGGGGGAGGCGATCCCCCTGGAAGCCCGCATCGTTGCGGTGGCAGATGTGTTTGACGCCCTCACCAGCGAGCGCCCCTACAAGCAGGCCTGGCCCCTCGAAACGGCCTTCGAATACCTCAAGACCCATGCCGGCAGCCAGTTCGACCCTGTCTGCGTCGCGGCGGCGCTGCAAAGCCGGGAGGCGTTTTGTGCCATCCATCGGCAATATCGGGATCCCGTGCGTATTCCGGCGAAGTTGAACAGCCATTCCGGCCAACGTGAACACCCTGATCCTTAACGCGCTCACGTCACCCCGTTTCTAACTCGAGTGTTCAGATTGGGTCAACTCACTTCTCCTCTTTCTCATCGATTCTCCCTTCAGTG
>NZ_JAGKRH010000271.1:0-293 GCF_017939245.1 Aeromonas sp. PrichA-15
CGCCTCGCGCACCATGCTCTACAACATCCGCGACCTGAAGTGGGATGAGCGCATGCTGGACGAGCTGGGCATCCCCGCCTCCATGCTGCCGCAAGTCAAACCCTCCTCCGAGGTCTATGGCTACACCACCCGTGGCGGCGGCGCCCGCATCCCCATCGCCGGTATCGCCGGTGACCAGCAGTCCGCCCTGTTCGGCCAGCTCTGCTTCGAAAAAGGGATGGCCAAGAACACCTACGGTACCGGCTGCTTCATGCTGATGAACACCGGCACCGAGCCGGTTCGCTCCAGCAACG
>NZ_JAGKRH010000272.1:0-522 GCF_017939245.1 Aeromonas sp. PrichA-15
CTGCCTTCTGTGATGGCTGAACACGAGTTACCAGCGCGACTGATTACCATGTTGGAGAGGCTGCATGCCCATTTCAAGTATCTGGAGCAGCAAATTGCCGAGATCGACAAGGAACTGGCCAGCCAGCTTGGCGATGACGATCTTGGCCAGCGTCTGATGACAATCCCTGGTGTCGGCCCGATCACTGCCAGCGTGTTGGCCGCCGAGCTCGGTGACGGAAAACACTATCGATGTAGTCGTGATTTCGCGGCGTCAGTCGGATTGGTGCCACGCCAGTACAGTACTGGGGGCCGGGCAAACCTGAAGGGTATCAGCAAGCGTGGCGACAAAAATCTTAGACGATTGTTGGTGCAATGTGCACGAGCCTATATGCAACGGCTAAATAACTGATCCCAATAGTGCTACACCTTCGCTGTGCCATAGCCATTCCCCGGGAAAGGAGACACGGTATCCATGAAGTGTTTCACTCGGGCCAGCAGGTTTGCCATCCCTCTGCATTGATGATTGCGCGTGATGGTTTCA
>NZ_JAGKRH010000273.1:0-293 GCF_017939245.1 Aeromonas sp. PrichA-15
CAAGCAGCAATCCCCACAGCTCCTGATAGACCAAGTCCACTTTCTTGCTTCTCAGCGTGATGGCGTTGTGCTGCATCGCGCTTTTGATATCCCGGTATCCCAGCTCGATTTCCCAGCGCTCGTGGTACAGGGTCGCCACCTGAGCTCCGCTGAATCGCGCCACGGGCAGGGAGGTAAAGACCGTTTTCTCCTTGCCTGCCACCTCATAGGTCACTGCGCGAACTTGCCAGTGTGTCGGCAACGCCGGGTTTTTCTTGCGAGCCTGAGGCGAGACCGTCATTTGCAACAGACGG
>NZ_JAGKRH010000274.1:0-20578 GCF_017939245.1 Aeromonas sp. PrichA-15
GCAGCGGGCACGACCAGCCAGCCGGGGCGCAACGTCCGGGCAAAATCAGGGCTGAATCGTTCGATATTAGATCAGGGCTGGTTTGAGCTGCGCCGCCAGCTCGAATATAAGCAGGCATGGCGAGGCGGTCAGGTGTTGGCGATAAAACCGGCCTACACGAGCCAGCAGTGCGCCTGTTGTGGGCATACTGCGAAGGATAACCGCCAGACGCAAAGCCAGTTTAAATGCGCTGCGTGTGGTTATGAGGCGAACGCCGATGTGAACGGCGCTCGCAATATTTTAGCGGCGGGACACGCCGTTTTAGCCTGTGGAGGCGTGGTGCAATCAGGCCGCCCGATGAAGCAGGAACCCGGTACTGCGCGAGCAGCTATCACCCAGTAATGGGAATCCCCCTCCTGTGACGCGAAGCGCTAAGGTGGGGGAGGATGTCAATAGGCTATCTTATTCGCCATTTTGAACCTGGGCAGTGCTCGAAATCCTCACGTACTACAGTACGCTCCGGTTTCTGCGCGCTGTCCGTGTTCAAACTGCCTTCAACGATTACGCCTACTGGGATAGGTTCTAAGCCCCATAACGACAAACCCCGGGACTTGGCCGGGGTTTGTTTGCGAGCATTACACAGCTATCAGTGGAACTGATCTTCTTCGGTCGAGCCGGTCAGCGCGGTCACCGACGACTGGCCGCCCTGAATGACGGTGGTCACCTTGTCGAAGTAACCGGTACCCACTTCCTGCTGGTGCGCCACGAAGGTGTAGCCCCGCTCGGCGGCGGCGAATTCCGGCTGCTGCACCATCTCGACATAGTGCTTCATTCCCTCGCCACGGGCGTACTGGTAGGCCAGCTCGTACATGTGGAACCACATGTTGTGGATACCCGCCAGGGTGATGAACTGGTACTTGTAGCCCATGTCGGAGAGCTCCTGCTGGAAGCGGGCGATGGTGGCATCGTCCAGGTTCTTCTTCCAGTTGAAGCTCGGGGAGCAGTTGTAGGCCAGGATCTTGTCCGGGTACTGGGCCTTGATGGCCTCGGCAAATTTGCGCGCCTCGTCCAGATCGGGCTTGGCGGTCTCGCACCACACCATGTCGGCGTAAGGGGCGTAGGCCAGGCCGCGGGAGATGGCCTGCTCGATGCCGGCCTGCACCTTGTAGAAGCCCTCGCTGGTGCGCTCACCGGTCAGGAAGCCGGCATCGTAGGGATCGGCATCCGTGGTCAGCAGATCCGCTGCGTTGGCGTCGGTGCGGGCGATGACCAGGGTGGTGGTACCGCAGACATCTGCCGCGAGGCGGGCTGCGATAAGCTTTTGCACCGCTTCCTGGCTCGGGACCAGTACCTTGCCGCCCATGTGGCCGCATTTTTTCACGGACGCGAGCTGATCTTCGAAGTGTACGCCGGCGGCGCCCGCTTCAATCATCCCCTTCATCAGCTCGAAGGCGTTCAGCACGCCGCCGAAACCGGCTTCCGCATCCGCTACTATGGGCAGGAAATAGTCGATGAAGCCCTTGTCCTCTGGTCCAACTTTGTTGGCCCACTGGATCTGGTCGGCCCGGGCGAAGGAGTTGTTGATGCGCTCCACCACGGAGGGGACGGAGTTGGCCGGGTAGAGGGACTGATCCGGGTACATGGTGGAGGAGAGGTTGTTGTCCGCCGCCACCTGCCAGCCGGAGAGATAGATGGCTTCGATGCCGGCCTTGGCCTGCTGCACCGCCTGGCCGCCGGTCAGGGCGCCGAGGCAGTTTACATAGCCTTTCTTGGCGCCGCCGTGGATCAGCTCCCACAGTTTGTCGGCGCCGCGTTGGGCCAGAGTGTGTGTCGGCTGCAGGCTGCCACGCAGGTTCACCACGTCCTCGGCGCTGTAGCCGCGCTTGATCCCTTTCCAGCGGGGGTTTTCTGCCCAGTCTTTCTCGATAGCCTGGATCTGTTGCTCACGGGTCAGTGCCATATCAGTTCCCTCTTTCATTGATTTCACGTTTCCATTGACTTGTTATGGGGGCCGTTACCGGCCCGGGTCTCACAGCCGCTCGTAGCCGGGCAGCGTCAGAAAATCGATGAGTGTGTCGGCGCAGGTGATCTCGTCCATCAGGGCGCTTGCCTCGGCGAAACGGCCCGATTGCCAGCGGGCCTCGCCCACTTCGCCTCTGACCACCTCCTGCTCCTCGGCCAGCATCTGGCGGAACAGCGCCTTGGTCACTGCCTGACCGTTGGAGAGGGTCTTGCCGTGGCGGATCCACTGCCAGATGGAGGTGCGGGAGATCTCGGCGGTGGCGGCATCTTCCATCAGTCCGTAGATGGGCACGCAGCCATTGCCGTTGATCCAGGCTTCCAGGTATTGCAGGGCGACGCGGATATTGGTGCGCATGCCCGCCTCGGTGCGATCACCCTCACAGGGGGCCAGCAGGTCGGCGGCCGTGATGGGGGCATCCTGCTCGCGCAGCACGCCGATCTGGTTCTGGGCACCCACCGGAATGGTGGCGTTGAACACCGCCATGGCGGTATCGGCGAGGCCGGGGTGGGCGACCCAGGTGCCGTCGTGGCCGTTGTTCGCTTCACGCTCCTTGTCCGCCTTCACCTTGGCGAAGACTTCGGCGTTCACTGCCGGATCCTTGGCCGGGATAAAGGCGGCCATGCCCCCCATCGCCAGCGCGCCGCGTTTGTGGCAGGTCTTGATAAGGAGTTGCGAATAGGCAGAGAGGAACGGCTTGTCCATGGTCACCACCTGACGATCCGGCAGGACGCGATCCGGGTGGTTTTTCAAGGTCTTGATATAGCTGAAGATGTAGTCCCAGCGACCGCAGTTGAGGGCGACGATGTGATCCTTCATCTGATAGAGCAGCTCGTCCATCTCGAATACCGCCGGCAGGGTTTCGATGAGCACGGTGGCCTTGATGGTACCGCGGGGCAGACCGAATTTGTCCTCGGTCCAGGCGAACACCTCGCTCCACCAGCGCCCTTCCAGATGGCTCTGCAGCTTGGGTACGTAGAAGTAGGGACCGGAGCCCTTGGCCAGCAACGCCTTGTGGTTGTGCAGGAAATAGAGGGCGAAGTCGAACAGGCCGCCGGGAATGGGGGCACCATCAAAGGTGACGTGCTTCTCCGGCAGATGCAGACCGCGAACCCGGCAGATGAGCACGGCCGGGTTGGGATTCAGGGTATAGGCCTTCCCCTCCGGGCTCTGGTAGGCAATGGTGCCGTTGACCGCATCGCGCAGGTTGATCTGGCCCTCGATCACCTTGTTCCATGCCGGGGCCAGGGAGTCCTCGAAGTCGGCCATGAAGACCTTGACGTTGGCGTTGAGGGCATTGATCACCATTTTGCGCTCGACCGGGCCGGTGATCTCCACACGGCGGTCCTGCAGATCGGCGGGAATGCCGCGCACCGTCCACTCACCATCGCGAATATGGGCGGTCTCTGGCAGGAAGTCCGGCAACTCGCCGCCATCGATACGGGCCTGGCGTGCGACTCGCTGCTTCAGCAGCTCATTGCGTTGGGGAGCGAAACGTTCCACCAGTTCGGACACCAGGGCCACCGCATCCGGCGTCAGGATCTGCGCGTAATCGGGAAGCATCTCGCCTTGAATGTGCAGGCGGGTGCTGCTGATGGTCTGGGCCGGTGCCGACATAGTGGGTACTCCTCCAAAAGTTACATTTTGAATTTATTAACTACGAATAACGTCTATATCCCTTTCTTTCAAACTCCCCGTAACAGCGGGGTAACACGATTCATAAGGTGCAAAAGAATGGCGGATTCGTCAACTTGATTTTTAAAACGGGTGTTTTTTGATGATAGTTAAGATGCTGTTTTAAATGGATTTATGTGATTAGTGTAAAAGCTCTTTGCAGATGGTTATGCTCTTGGGTCGCCGGGGCGGCAGGGGGGAGGATTTCGGTAGAGGGGATGGGTTAAAAATGTAACTAATTACGTAATAAAATTACAAATGCAAAAACAAATCCCGACATTACTCCAAGCTTTGCAAAAACAGCTGTATGAAATGCCTTCGTTCAATCCAGCCTGCATGAGGGCTATGAAGTGACCGGGTAGTGAACTGATGTTTAAAACTAAAATGTCAAATTGGGTCAAAATGGCGAAGGCGAACATGAGAGAGGGAAATGACGAGCAATAACGTAGGTTTGTATCACGGCGTGTCCATGAAGGAGAGGGAGGTTGGGGCGCAGAAGATGGTCAATTAAACTGATTTTTGAAGAAAAACTAGCATTTTATCGTTATTTGCGGTGGCGGTCTGTTGGCCGGGGTCAAGGGTGGTGCCGGACAGCAAAACCGGCGTCTTGAACCGCACTATGGCACGGGCTCGTCTCAGTAATCTTCATCCGGGGCGGCGAGATCGATCACATCGAGGTGCACTGAACTGCCAAACCCGTGCTCTGCGGAATCGAGCTCGGAGGGCGTGGGGGAGATCAGGGGCTGAACGGGCTGGGAGTCAACAGCTTGGGTCATGGATGCTTGCCTCATTGATTGCAAGCCGGTCGGTGATTCCATCACCCTAGTGTCCACCTCCCTGTTTTTATGGCCGGCGGAAAAGTTGCGTATCCTAGCGGCACTTTATGAAAGCTTCAAATGGATCTGTATAAAATTCATGCCAATAAAAAGCGGCGACCCGATGAACGGGGGAGGCGAGAGGAAAAAGAGGCAAGCGTCGGGTGTGCAGGCAAAAAAATAGCCCAGTCGTTTGACTGGGCTATTTTCGGGGAATTTGGTCGGTGTGAGAGGATTCGAACCTCCGACCCTCTACACCCCATGCAGATGCGCTACCTGGCTGCGCTACACACCGACGGAGTCAGCTCGGCTGACGGGGAGGAAGTCTAATCGGATGATTTGGCGGGCGCAACTCCTTTTTTATCAGGGAGATGCCGACTGCTTCTTTATTGTTCAGCCAAGATGCAACTTGGGCCCTGGCCGGAGTTTTGGCATAATCGCCGCCCCCTTAGGCGGGCACAGGGTGGCGAACACCCAACTCGGGGCGTTCCGATGTCGCCGGGGCCTTTGGCCTCTCTTTCATTGACAGCATCTTCTGCCGTGGGCTACCGGCTAGCGCGAGGGGGAAGGGGCCCGGTGTGCCCAGGGCCGGGACGCAGCAATCCGGGAGTGCGCGGCCGATGCCGTGCAGGGGCCAGGCAAGCCGACATCATATCGACGAGAGGATCAGGGCGTGAAACCATCTGAAGTTGCAGCACAGATCAGCCAGCGCGAGCAGGACGAACGCTGGATGCGCCATGCCATGGCCCTGGCCGCCAGGGCGGAGGGGATAGGCGAGATCCCGGTAGGCGCCGTGCTGGTGCTGGGGGACAAGATAGTGGCAGAGGGGTGGAATCGCTCCATCAGCGAGCACGACGCCTGCGCCCATGCCGAGGTGATGGCGCTTCGGGAAGCGGGCAAGCAGCTTGAAAACTATCGCCTGCTCGACACCACCCTCTATGTGACGCTGGAGCCCTGTTGCATGTGTGCCGGCGCCCTCATCCACAGCCGGGTCAAGCGGGTGGTCTATGGTGCCCGGGATTTGAAGACGGGGGCGGCAGGGTCTGTGTTCGACATCCTGCTGGATCCCCGCCACAACCACCAGGTGGTACTGACGGGGGAGGTGCTCGCCGACGCCTGCTCGGCCCAGCTGTCGGATTTCTTCAAACGGCGCCGCGCCGAGAAGAAGGCGGCCAGACTCGCCGCGAAAGAGGCGCTTCCTCAAGATGACAGCGGGGCCTGATGGCCCCGTTTGCTTTTATTTCACTGCCAGACCGGCTGCCTGCTTCCCCCCGAATACCAACTGCCACCCTCCGATGGAGCCTGCGCTCTTTGCCGCTGTTGATGTAACAAAACTGTCATGCATCCGCCATATAATGCCGCCAAGCCTAGCTCACATTGAGGTCTTGCATGTCATCGGAATCGTTAAATCTGGTCATGGCGGGCAGTCGAAAACGCCGGATCAAGGATAAATTGGCCAAATATGGCGTCACCACAGGGGGAGCCCTGGTGCTGGTGGCGCTGTTGCTTATCTTCTTCTACCTGCTTTATGTGGTGAAGCCCATCTTCAATGGCGCCAGCATGGAGAGCACCGCTTCCTTCACCCTGCCCATCAAGGGCAAAACCGCCTGGCTCGGGGTCGAGGAGCAAAACGAGATAGGTTACCGCTTCAGCGACCAGGGGAAGGTCAAATTCTTTGCCGTGCAACCGGATGGCAAGATCAAGACCGGACAGGTGATTGGCGAGGCGCAGGTGAACGGCGAGATCACGGCGGTCGCGCCGCCTGCGCCGGGCCAGAAACTCATCGCCTATGGGTTTGCCAACGGCAAGGCTCAGGTGGTGCAACCCTATTTCAAGATCTCCTATCCCAATGACGTTCGCGTCATTGAGCCCAGCCTGCAATATCCCTTCGGCGAGACCCCCGTGGTGATCGATCCCCAGGGCAAGGCGCTGACGCGCATGGTCTTCGAGGCGACCAAGGACAAGATGGCGACTGCGGCCGTGACCGAAGATGGTCGTGGTGTGCTGATGGTGATGAGCGGCGAGGAGAATTTCCTCTCCGGCGAAATCGAGTGGAGCAGCCAGACCTACACCATTCCGTCCCTGCCACGCCATGTTGACCAGATGCTGCTGACCCCGAACCTGCGCCTGTTGTTCGTGCGCGAGGGCAACCGCCTGTCGGTCTATGACATCCACAACCTGAGCGACATCTCCCTGCGCAATGTCATGGAGATCAACGCCCCCAATGCCAGCGTGACCCAGGTGGCCCTGCTCTCCGGTGCGTCCTCCCTGCTGGTGGGCAACGACAACGGCGTCATCTCCCAGTGGTTCGAGGTGGCAAAGGATGGCAAGCGCCAGTTCACCCAGATCCGTGACTTCAAGGGTGACGCGCCGGTCGCCCTGCTGACCCCCGAGCACTTTCGCAAGGGCTTCATCAGCGCAGGCAGCGACGGCACCATCAACTTCTTCCATGCCACCGGCGAAGCCAAGCTGCTTGGCGAGAAGATTGACGGGGGCAACCTGGCTGCCGTTGCCATCTCTCCTCGCCACAACCTGCTGTTGACCCAGCAGGGGGATGACTTCAAGGTCTTTGACGTCGAGAACGATCACCCCGAGGTAACCTGGTCTGCCCTCTGGCAACAGGTGTGGTATGAAGGCTATCCCGAGCCCCAGTACGTGTGGCAGTCCACCTCCGCCAGCAACGACTTCGAAGCCAAGCTGAGCCTGGTGCCCCTGGTGTTCGGCACCCTGAAAGCCTCCTTCTATGCCATGGTGTTCGCGGTGCCCCTGGGTGTCGCCGGTGCCATCTATACCGCCTACTTCATGTCGGCGGGGCTGCGCAAATACGTCAAGCCGACGGTGGAGATCATGGCGGCGCTGCCGACCGTCATCCTCGGCTTCCTGGCGGGTCTGTGGCTTGCGCCCATCATCGAAGGGGCCCTGCCCGGGGTGATCCTGCTGCTGATCCTGCTGCCCATGGGCATGCTGCTCACCGCCCTAGTGTGGAACTATCTGCCGGAGCGAGGCCGCACCTGGCTGCCGGAAGGCTGGCACGCCATCCTGCTCATCCCTGTGTTGCTGTTCATCGGTTGGGGCGCCTTCGCCCTGAGCCCCATCATCGAGAACGCCTTCATGCACGGTGATTCGCGCATCTGGCTGACCCACGACATGGGCATCAAGTTTGACCAGCGCAACTCCCTGGTGGTCGGTATCGCCATGGGCTTTGCGGTCATCCCCACCATCTTCTCCATCGCCGAAGACGCGGTCTTCTCGGTGCCCAAGCACCTGACCCAGGGCTCGCTTGCGCTGGGGGCGACCCCGTGGCAGACCCTGAGCCGGGTGGTGATCCTCACCGCGAGCCCAGGCATCTTCTCGGCGGTTATGATGGGCCTTGGCCGCGCCGTGGGCGAGACCATGATCGTGCTGATGGCCACCGGCAACACCCCCATCATGGACTTTTCCATGTTCCAGGGGCTGCGGACCCTGGCGGCGAACATCGCGGTGGAGATGCCGGAATCGGAGGTGGGCAGCTCCCACTACCGGGTGCTCTTCCTCGCCGCCTTCGTGCTGTTTGTGTTCACCTTCTTGTTCAATACCCTGGCCGAATTCGTCCGCCAGCGGTTGCGTGAAAAGTACAGCTCTCTGTAAGGACTAAGGAATCGACAATGGGTAAGTGGTTTAAATCGGGGGCCCCCTGGATCTGGATGACGGGGGGCGCCGTCAGCCTGAGTCTGGTGGCCGTACTGGGTCTGTTGTTGCTGATTGGCTGGCGTGGTCTGGTCTATTTCTGGCCCCATCCCATCTATGAGTGGCAACTTGAAGATGCAAGCGGCAACAAGAGCGTCCTGATTGGCGAGATCAACGACCGGGAGCTGGTGCCGGTGGAGCGCCTGCGCGCCGCAGGCCAGGCGCTGGAAGGGGAGGATCGCGAAGAGATTACCCGTTATCTGGTCAAGACCGGCAACCGGGAGTTCGTGGACCTCGACTTTCGCTGGGTGCTGGAGACCGATATCAAATCGCGCGCCCAGCCGGCGGAGCTCGCCATGGTGGAACGCGCCACCAACGGCAACTTCTATGGTTACATCACCTCGGTGAAGGAAGATGGCCAGGAGCTGACCACGGATCTGCATCCCGCCTTGCAGCGGGTGCTGGCCCGTGCCAACGGCCTCTCAAGCCAAGCCAACGACCTGCAAAAAGGGGCCATCGGCAGCATCAACTATCAGCTGGAGCGCCTGCGCCTGAAAGAGCGCAAGGCCGAGCTGGATGACAAGCTGACCGATCAGCTTAAAGCCGAGCTGGCGAGCGAGCGTCAGGCCCTCAACGACCGTTACCAGGTGCTGGAGAAAGAGCTCTTCTCCCTGCGTACCCAGGCGGACAGAGACAGCATCACCGTCAAGGACATGCGCGGCGAGCTGGTGACCATGCCGATGTCCCGGGTGCTGGATGTAGTCTGGCCCAACGACATGAGCCTGATGGCCAAGGTGGGTCACTGGTTCCACCAGATTGGCAAGTTCGTCTCCGATGACCCCCGGGAGGCGAACACCGAGGGCGGCGTCTTCCCTGCCATCTTCGGTACCGTCTTCATGGTGATCCTGATGGCCATCATCGTGACCCCGCTCGGGGTGGTGGCGGCGGTCTACCTGCACGAGTATGCGGGCAAGAACAGCCTGACCAAGATCATCCGCATCGCGGTGATCAACCTGGCGGGGGTGCCCTCCATCGTCTACGGCGTGTTTGGCCTGGGCTTCTTTGTCTACACCCTGGGGGGCAGCATCGACCGCCTCTTCTACCCGGAAGCGCTGCCGAGCCCGACCTTTGGCTCCCCCGGTGTCATCTGGTCAGCCCTGACCCTGGCCATCCTGACCCTGCCGGTGGTGATCGTCTCAACCGAAGAGGGGCTGGCCCGGATCCCGAGCACCATTCGCCAGGGTTCGCTGGCGCTGGGTGCCACCCAGGCCGAGACCCTGTGGCGCATCGTGCTGCCCATGGCCAGCCCGGCCATCATGACCGGCCTTATCCTGGCCATCGCCCGTGCGGCGGGCGAGGTGGCGCCGCTGATGCTGGTGGGGGTGGTGAAGCTTGCTCCCACGTTGCCGATGGACGGCAACTTCCCGTACCTGCACGTGGAGCGCAAGTTCATGCACCTGGGCTTCCACATCTATGACGTGGGCTTCCAGAGCCCGAACGTCGAGGCGGCGCGTCCTCTGGTCTACGCCACCTCCTTCCTGCTGGTGACGGTGATCGTCGGCCTCAACCTGACGGCGATCGGTATTCGTAACCACCTGCGCGAGAAATTCCGGTCGCTGGAACATTAATCCAGCCATTACAGAGACGGGCAGGGGCCTTCCCTGCCAGCCAGATATTCCGGCAGCGGGCAAGACGTTTGCACGCTGCCACCAAGAGAATTTGAGGTAAACAGATGATCAACGTAACACCGAGTTCGGCCCCGCACACCGCCACCGACCTGCTCAACCTGACCCCGGAGCAGACTGCGCTGGAGGTGAAGGATCTCAACCTGTACTACGGCAACAAGCAGGCGCTGTTCAACGTCAACATGAAGATCCCCAAGGGTCAGGTCACCGCCTTCATCGGCCCGTCCGGTTGCGGCAAGTCCACTTTGCTGCGTTGCATCAACCGGATGAACGATCTGGTGGAGATTTGCCGCATCGAGGGGGAGATCCAGCTGCACGGCCACAACATCTACGACAAGAGCGTGGATGTCTCCGCCCTGCGCCGTCAGGTGGGCATGGTGTTCCAGCGCCCCAACCCCTTCCCCAAGTCCATCTACGAGAACGTGGTCTACGGCCTGCGCCTGCAGGGCATCAATGACCGCCGTACCCTGGACGAGGCCGCCGAGCGTTCCCTGCGCGGTGCTGCCCTGTGGGAGGAGGTGAAGGATCGTCTGCACGACAACGCCTTTGGTCTCTCCGGCGGTCAGCAGCAGCGTCTGGTGATTGCCCGTGCCATCGCCATCGAGCCGGAAGTGCTGCTGCTCGATGAACCGACCTCGGCGCTGGACCCCATCTCCACCCTCACCATCGAGGAGCTCATCAACGAGCTCAAGAGCCAGTTCACCGTGGTGATCGTGACCCACAACATGCAGCAGGCGGCGCGGGTCTCGGATCAGACCGCGTTCATGTACATGGGGGAACTCATCGAGTATTCGAATACCAACACAATCTTCACCACCCCGGCCAAGAAGAAGACCGAAGACTACATTACCGGTCGTTACGGCTAAGGGATGCCGGTGATTGAGATGAGCAAGATGAGCAAGATGGGCATCAACAAACAGATTGGCAGTCAGTTCAACGGCTAAGGCATAATCGGAGCAACAAGGATTACTGGTATGGACAATATGAACCTCAACAAACACATCTCCGGTCAGTTCAATGCCGAGCTTGAGAGCGTGCGCAATCAGGTACTGGTGATGGGGGGGCTGGTGGAGAAGCAACTCACCGACGCCATCGCCGCCATCCATGGCCAGGATCTGGATGCGGCGCGCAAGATCGTGGCCAACGACCACAAGGTCAACGCCATGGAAGTGGCGATCGACGAGGAGTGCACCCGCATCATCGCCAAGCGTCAGCCCACCGCGTCCGACCTGCGGCTGGTGATGGCCATCATCAAGACCATTACGGATCTGGAGCGGATCGGCGACGTGGCGGACAAGATTGCCCGCATGCTGACCGACAACGCCAACAAGCCCCAGCCACCGCTGGTGTCGCTGGAGAACATGGGGCGTCGCACCATCAAGATGCTCCACGACGTGCTCGACGCTTTCGCCCGCATGGATTTGGATGCAGCCCTGGCGGTCTACAAGGAAGATGACAAGGTGGACCGCGAATACGAGTCCATCATCCGCGAGCTGATGACCTACATGATGGAAGATCCCCGCACTATACCGCAGGTGCTCAACGTGCTCTGGGCGGCACGGGCCATCGAGCGGGTCGGTGATCGCTGCCAGCACATCTGCGAGTACATCGTCTACTACGTCAAGGGCAAGGATGTGCGCCACACCAAGGCTGATGACCTGAGCGATCTGCTGGGCAAGGGCTGATGGGGCGCCTTGGGTGGAGCTCCCGTCGCGGCTGCAGGACGGGAATCCAGCCCTGATTGAATAAAAAGGCGCTTTGAGCGCCTTTTTCATTGCATGGCACGGCAGTTCAAGATAACGCCACCCAGCAGGCGCTTTTCTGCTAGAATATGGCCCCTGTGTGAGTCCCGGATGGAGTCACGGTCCGGTTTCCCGGGCCCAGTTTGCCGTCTTGTGCTAAGGCGGCTGTAGCAATAGGTTAATCATGAGTTTTGCCGATAGTTTGTTCTTTCTGATGCTGCTGGTCGCCGGCAGCGTGTTCTTCTCACTCTCCGAGATCTCCCTTGCCGCCTCCCGCAAGATCAAGTTGCAGGTGATGGCCGACGAGGGCAACCGCCACGCCGAGAAGGTACTGGCATTGCAGGCCCAGCCGGGCAACTTCTTTACCGTGGTGCAGATAGGCCTCAATACCGTTGCCATCCTTGGCGGTATCCTGGGGGAATCCGCCCTCAATCCCGCCATCAGGGAGCTGATAGCCGGCTTCTACCAGGGGCCCTGGCTCGGCCAGATTAGCTCCGCGGCCTCGTTCGTCTTCGTCACCGGCATGTTCATCCTGATAGCGGACCTGATGCCCAAGCGCCTTGCCATGACCATGCCCGAGCGGATCGCCGTGGTGGTGGTGCGTCCCATGATGCTGTGCGTCACCTTGCTGATGCCGCTGGTGTGGCTGTTCAACGGCATGGCCAACGGCCTGTTCCGGCTGATGCGCATCTCCATGGTGCGCAACGACGAGATCACCTCCGACGATATTTATGCGGTGATGGATGCAGGTGCCGAAGCCGGTGTCATCCAGCGCGAGGAGCACCAGCTCATCGAGAACGTGTTCGAGCTCCAGTCTTTGGGTGTCACTTCCGCCATGACGGCGCGGGAGAGCCTCATCTACTTCACCCTGCAAGAGGGGGAGGAGAGCATCAAGGCGAAGATCGCGGAGCACCCCCACAACAAGTTCCTGGTGTGCGACCACAACCTCGACAGCATCAAGGGGTTCGTGGATGCCAAGGAGCTGCTGATCCGCGTCATCGGCGGCCAGAGCATCGATCTCAACAGCGGCTCCCTGGTGCAGAACGTCATCATCATTCCCGACACCCTCAACCTCTACGAGGCGATGGAGTACTTCAAGAACCATCGCGGCGATTTTGCGGTGGTGATGAACGAATACGCCCTGGTGGTGGGCATCGTCACCATGAATGACCTGATGAGTACCGTCATGGGGGAGTGGGCCACCCACGTGGTGGAAGAGCAGATCGTCCAGCGGGACGAGAACTCCTGGCTGGTGGACGGGGTGACCCCCATCTCCGACGTGATGCGCGCCTTCGACATCGAGGAGTTCCCGGAAAACCAGAACTACGAGACCATCGCCGGTTTCATCATGTACATGCTGCGCAAGATCCCCAAGCGCACCGACTCGGTCAAATATGCCGGTTACAAGTTCGAAGTGGTGGACATCGACAGTTACAAGATTGACCAGTTGCTGGTCACCCGGGTAGAACCTGCGAGCAATGAGAAGCCCGCTCAGGAATCCTAAAGGAGTTCGTTAGCAATCATGAAGATGAAGACTCATTCCCGTGCGCTGGCCTGTGTGGCGCTCGCCCTGGCACTGGGTGCCTGCAGCCAGAGCGCACCGCGCAAGCCGGTGACGCCTGCCAAACCCGTTACCCCCGAGCCTGCCGTGGTGGTCCCGCAGCAGGATCCCGATGCGGTGGTGCAAAGCGCCGTGGCAGAGCCCAGCCCGGTGTTCGACGAGGAGTATCACGGCCCGGATCAAGGGTCGCTTGAATCGGTCACCGCCCTGTTTGCCCGGGGCTACATCGAATCCGCCATGCGCGAGACCATGCTGGCGGCGGTGCACAGCGACTATCCGCTGCTCGGCATGCGGGACGTGCGTCTCACCGACCCTGTTGCCAAGTTCCTCACCTCGGCCCAGGCACGCACCACGGCCCACGACTACCTCTATGCCGGGGTGCAGCGTCGGCTGGGCCGCCCGCTCAGCCCCGCCCAGTGGGAGCAGATCTGGCAGGGCTATCCCCAGCAGGGTCGGGTCTCCGACTGGGTCAAGCAGACCAAGCGGGTGCTGGCCGGGCGCTGAGTCCCCTGGTTATCGGCGGCTGTGCCCGCCTTGATCCCCTGTTTCACAAGAGGTCACCCCCCGGGGTGGCCTCTTGTCGTTTCAGTGCCTGGCCAGGTGATGCCTGTGCCGGGGAGACCTCCCTTTGCCGCCATCATCCTGAGCTTGCCCGGATTTGTTCGTAGCCCCCGATTGCCTCTTGTTCTACTTTGGGTCATGATATTTGGGATTTCTAGCCGTCTAGATGTTTTGATGGCTTAATGTGGTTTCACACAATAAACACCCGTCATGGCGGGGAGACGCAGAGAGACAGAGATGGACAAGCAGGATTTGTGGGTACTCGATGGCGGTATGGGCCGTGAACTGGCGCGGCGTGGTGCGCCGTTCCGTCAACCGGAGTGGTCGGCGCTGGCGTTGATGGAAGCGCCCGAGACGGTGCGCGAGGTACACCAGGCCTATGCGACGAGCGGTGCCCGGGTGATCACCACCAACAGCTATGCCCTGGTGCCCTTCCATATCGGCGAGGCGCGCTTTGCCGCCCAAGGGGAGGCACTTGCGGCTCTGGCCGGGCAACTGGCCCGAGACGTGGCCGACGAACAGGGGGGCGCCGTCAAGGTGGCCGGTTCCTTGCCGCCGCTCTTTGGCTCCTATCGTGCGGACCTCTATCAAGCCGAGCGGGTGAGCGAGCTGGCGACACCGCTTATCCGTGCCCTGTCACCCCATGTGGATCTCTGGCTGGCGGAGACCATGAGCCTCATCGCCGAGCCCCTGGCCCTCAAGGCCCTGCTGCCCGAGGACGGCAAGCCGTTCTGGGTCTCCTTTACTCTGGAAGACGAGGCGCCGGGCAGCGAGCCCACCCTGCGCTCCGGCGAGCGGGTGGCGGATGCCGTGACCGCGTTGGCGTCGGCCGGGGTGGATGCCATCCTGTTCAACTGCTGCCAGCCCGAGGTGATTGAAGGGGCGCTCAAGGTGGCCGTCGCCGCGTTGCAGGTTCAGGGGCGCACCGACGTTCGCCTCGGCGCCTATGCCAACGCCTTCCCGCCCCAGCCCAAGGAGGCGACTGCCAATGACGGTCTGGACGAGATCCGCGGCGATCTGGGGCCGCTGGATTACCTCGGCTGGGCCGAGCGCTGGCGCAGAGCCGGGGCAAACCTCATCGGCGGCTGCTGCGGCATCGGTCCGGAACACATCGAGGCGCTGGCCAGCCGGCTGCGTTAAGGAGCGCCCATGAAAGAGAGCAAGATCGGGCTCTGGTCCCTCACTGCGCTGGTGTTCAGCTCCATGGTGGGGGCCGGCATCTTCAGCCTGCCCCAGAACATGGCCGATGTGGCGGGTGCCCGCGCCGTGCTGATCGGCTGGGCCGTCACCGGGGTCGGCATACTGGCGCTGGCCATGAGCTTCCTCTATCTGTCGCGGCTCAAACCCGAGCTTGACGGCGGCATCTACAGCTATGCCCGGGCCGGCTTTGGCGAGCTGGTGGGGTTCTTCTCCGCCTGGGGATACTGGCTCTGTGCCACCATCGGCGTGGTGGGGTATCTGGTGATCGCCTTCGCGGCGCTGGGCAGCTTCGTCGACACGCCGGAGCGGGTCTGGTTTGGCGAGGGCAACACATTGGCAGCTTTTGTCGGCGAGTCCTGCATCCTCTGGGCGGTGCACCTGCTGGTGGCCCGCGGCGTGCAGCAGGCGGCCCTGTTCAATCTGGTGGCGACCCTGGCCAAGAGCCTGCCGCTGCTGCTGTTCATCCTGTTCGCCTGCTACTGGTTCGATCCGGTCACCTTTGCGGCGGATCAGGAGGGCAGCACCCTGGCGGTACCGGTCTCCGAGCAGGTGCGCAACACCATGCTCATCACCCTCTGGGTCTTCACCGGCATCGAAGGGGCAGCGGTGCTCTCGGCCCGGGCGAGAAACAAGCGGGATGTGGGCACCGCCACCGTGCTCGGCGTGGTGCTGGCGCTGCTGCTCTATGTGCTCATCTCGGTGCTGGCGCTCGGAATATTGAGCCGCCCGGAGCTTGCGGCCCTGCCCAACCCCTCCATGGCGGGACTGATGGCCCAGATGACGGGTTCCTGGGGCAAGCTGCTCATCAGCGCCGGCCTCATCGTGTCGGTGCTCGCCTCCTACGTGAGCTGGACCCTCTTCTCGGCCGAGGTGCCGTTCAGCGCGGCGCGTCACGGGGCCTTCCCGGCCATCTTCCGGCGTGAGAACCGCAACGGCACCCCCATCGCCTCGCTCTGGCTTACCAGCCTGACGGTGCAGGGCTGCTTGCTGCTGGTGTGGCTGCTTGGCAAGGGGTATACCAACCTGCTGCTCATCTCCACCTCCATGATCCTGGTGCCCTACCTGCTCATCGGCCTCTTCCTGCTCAAGCTGGTCTTCAGTGGCAAGGGTGGGCAGGGCCGCGGCCTGATGCGGGTGGTGGCGCTGGTGTCGAGCGGTTATGGTTTCTGGCTGCTCTACGCCGCCGGGGTGGAGTACCTGCTGCTGTCGCTTCTGCTTTACGGGCCGGGTCTGCTGCTGTTTCTCTACAGCCGTCGCCAGCTCGGCGCCGAACAGCGGCTCAGCGGGCGCGAACGGCTGCTGGCCGGGGTGACGCTGCTGAGCCTGATCCCCGCCGTCTGGTCCTTCGTTCACGTCTGACCCGGGGGTGTCCCTGTCATGAAAAAGAGCGCCCCTGGGCGCTCTTTTTTTTTATCCTGGTCGGTGGGTCAACCGCTGGTGGGGCCCGCCGGTTTGCCAAACAACACGGCGAGCTTTTGCCGCCAGGGGAGGCCCCGGGCCTCTTGCAGCATGTCGCGCCACTCGTGGAAGGTGAGGGTGAGGGGGTTGAAGCTGTGGATTGGCTTGGTGATGCCGAAACGGCACGGCTCGCCCAAGTCTTCTTCCACGAAGGTGCCAAACAGCCGGTCCCAGATGATGAGCACGCCGGCGAAATTGCGATCGATGTATCTGGCGTTGCTGGCGTGGTGCACCCTGTGGTGGGAGGGGGTGTTGAAGATCCATTCAAGTTTGCCCAGCTTGCCCACCACCTGGGTGTGGACGAAGAACTGAAAACCCAGGCTCAAGAGTACGGTGGCCACCACCGCCTCGGGGGGGAAGCCGATGAGGATCATGGGGATCCAGAACAGCCACATGCCGGAGACCGGATACATCAGGCTCTGGCGAAAGGCGGTGGAGAGGTTGAGCCGCTCCGAGCTGTGGTGCACCACGTGGTAGGCCCAGAGCCAGCGCACATGGTGGCTCGCGAAGTGGAACAGCCAGTAGCAGAGATCCTGCAACAGAAAGAGCAGCAAAAGGCTCCAGAGGTTCAGTTCGATATCGAATAGTCGCCAGCCCCAAAGGGTGTCATAGAGATAGGCGATGGCAATGGCAATGGCAATGGCTGCCAGGGCATCGCCCCCCTGATGCATCAGTGCCAGGGTGGCATTGGCGAAGAGATCCTTCCACTGGTAACCCGCCGTGGGATAGGCGGCGCCGTGTTTTCGCAGGTAGAGCATCTCCCAGCCGATGAAGACCAGAAAGAGGGGCGAGAGGTAGAGCAGGAGCAGTTGCACATCCATGTGAGCCATCCGGTTGGACCAGTTGGATGTCAGCATACCGGATGAATTTAAAATTTCATTAACATCCTTGCTTGTTGGCGTGGTGACAACCCGATGGCAAGAGGCTGCGAAAAGGAATGCACCAGGGAGATGATCTGGGGGAGTGAAGAAGGCAAGCATAGAAGAGGGAGCCATGGGCTCCCTCTTCGTGTTGGTGCATCGCGGGTTATAGCACCTGGCTCAGGAACTGGCGCAGGCGCGGGGAGGGTGGATTGTCGAAGAAGTCGGCGGGTTTCTCGTCCACCAGCAGCTCGCCGCTCTCCATGAAGAGCACCCTGTCCGCCACTTCCCGGGCAAAGCCCATCTCGTGAGTCACCACCACCATGGTCATCCCTTCGCGGGCCAACCCCTTCATGACGTCCAGCACCTCTCCCACCATTTCGGGGTCGAGGGCGCTGGTGGGCTCGTCAAACAGCATGATGCGCGGCTGCATGGCGAGCGCCCGGGCGATGGCCACCCGCTGCTGCTGGCCGCCGGAGAGCTGGGAGGGGTAGCTCTGGGCCTTGTTGGAGAGACCGACCTTGAGCAGCAGGGCCTTGGCCCGCTCCTCAGCCTCCTGGCGAGAGAGCCCTCTCACCTTCTGGGGGGCCAGGGTGATGTTGTCCAGCACCGTCAGGTGAGGGAAGAGATTGAAGGACTGGAACACCATGCCCACCTCTTCCCGCAGCTTGTTGACATCCCCGGGTTCGGTGAGGCTGATGCCGTCGACCACGATATTGCCATCGTTGATGGTCTCCAGCTGGTTGAGGGTGCGCAGGAAGGTGGACTTGCCTGAGCCGCTCGGCCCCACGATCACCACCACTTCCCCTTCGGCCACCTGGGTGCTGACGTTTTTCAGGGCGTGCACCTCGGTGCCGTAGAACTTCTCTACACCGGTCGCCTTGATGATGGGATCAGTTGCAGCGCGCATAGTTCACCTCCAGACGACGCACCGGGAAGGGGCAGTGAGTGCCGGTGATGGCAGAACATTTCGACACCGATGGCGCCTTGATAACGGGATCAGTTGCTGCGCGCATATTTCACCTCCAGACGACGCACCAGAAAGGAGAGAGTGCCGGTCAGCACCAGATAGAGCAGAGCCACGGTGAACCACACCTCGAACGGGCTGAAGGTGGAGCTGACCACTTCGCGCCCCGCCTTGGTGAGATCCGTGATGGAGATGACGGAGACCAGAGAGGAGTCCTTGATGAGGTTGATGAACTGACCCGCGAGCGGTGGCAGCACCCGTTTGAAGGCCTGGGGCAGGATGACGTAGCGCATGGTCTGGGCCGAGGTCATGCCAAGGCTTCTGCCCGCTTCCATCTGCCCCTTGTGAATGGAGCTGATGCCGGCGCGCACGATTTCCGCCACGTAGGCGCCGGTGAAGACCGCGAGCGCCGCCACACCAGCGGTGAATCGGTCGAGGTTCAGCACGGTGCCGATAAAGAAATAGACGATGAAGATCTGCACCAGCAACGGGGTGCCACGGATGAGCTCCACATAGGTCACGGCCAGGTTGCGCAGGGCCGGATTGGGGGAGAGGCGGGCGAGCCCGGCCAGGGTGCCAAGCAGGATGGCGAAGATGCCCGCCACCAGGGAGAGCTTGACCGTGACCCAGACTCCCCAGGCAATGGGGCCGGCGGTCCAGCTCAGTTGCACATCCAGGGTATCGCCGAGGAAGACGGTATCCCCTTCAGCCAGCTGGGAGCCCTTGGGTGCGATGGCCTGACGGCGGCTGGGGTCGAGATCGTCTTGCAGGAAGAGCTGTCCCTTGTCCGCGACCACGGTGCCGTCAAACTCGGCATAGTGTTTCTGTTCTGCCTGATAGGCGATGTACTGGGGAATGCGTTCCCAGCGCCAGGTGTAATCCACTGCCTGCACGGCCTTGTAGATGCCGAAAATGGCGGCCAGCACCAGCAGCAGGAAGATCCCGTGCCAGAGCAGCTGATTGGGCTGTTTTTCCATCTGTCTTGTGAGTTTGGGGTTGATCACTGTCACAACCTCTTTTGTCGTTATCGTGTGGGGAGTCTGCGTGAAGGGGCGGCATGCCGCCCCTTTGAGAGGTTATTTGAGCTGGTTCAGCCAGGCGGTGGATTCAAACCACTTCTTGTAGAGACGGTCGTAGCTGCCGTCGCCCTTGATCTGGCGCAGGTAGTTGTTGAACCAGTTGAGGGTGTCCTGATCCCCCTTGCGGATGGCCCAGGCCAGCGGCTCGAAGGTGAACGGCTTGTCGAGGTGCACCACGGCGCCCTGGTTCTGGGACGCGAAGATGGCGTTGTAGGGCAGGTCGTAGACGAAGGCATCCACCTTGCCGTTGATCACTTCCAGCTTGGCGTCATCCTGGGTTTCAAACTGCAGCAGGGTGGCCTTGGGGATCATGCGCTTGACCGCTTGCTCGCCGGTGGTGCCGAGTTTGACCGCGATCTTGTATTTGGGATCGTTGAGGTCCTGGAAGGATTTGATTTCGCCCGCCTTGTCCTTGCGAAGCACGATGGTCTGGCCGACGACGATGTAGGGATCGGCAAAGTTCACGCGCAGGTTGCGCTGGGGAGTGACGGTCATGCCGCCCATGATGACGTCGAACTTGTCGGTCAAGAGCGCGGGGATGATGCCGTCCCAGGCGGTGTTGACGAACTCCACCTTCACGCCCATCTCCTTGGCGACCATCTTGGCGAGATCCACGTCAAAGCCGATGTACTGGCCCTGCTTGTTGGTCATCTCGAAGGGTTGATAGCCGGCATCGAAGCCGACCCGCAGCACACCGCGCTCCAGCACGGCATCCAGGGTGGAAGTGGGCGCGGCGTTGGCCAGCCCGCACAGCAGCAGGGTAGAGAGAATGAGTTTTTTGATCATAAATGACGTCTCTGTCGTAAATGTGGTCAGCCTTGAACCTGCTCCCGTGCGACTCCATGGCACAAGAGACTGCTGCATCCGGCAGCAGGCAAGACAGGATTATTGTCTTGGTCGGGGCAAAAGCCCCATATGAGATTCTATGAATGGTTCGCTGGATGAAAAATGTACCAAAACCTGTTTGTGCCAGAAGACTCAATAAGTTATGGAGACTTTTATCCCTCGTGGTGACTCATAAAACCACATGAAAACAACATATCTATCTAATGGCGCCGGTTCAAGTGCAAAATATCCGGCGGCCGTCTCGGTGGAAAATCCGGGCACAGACAGGGCGTTGTCCGGCACGCTTCACGGGGAGTAGGGCGTGCGAGTCGGGCAAATATTTTGGTTCATCGCGGCTTTCCGGGGAAGGCCGCCTTGATTTTCAGAAAAAAGTATTCTGAGTCCCTAAATCCATATGTCATGCGCTTTATCACTTTGATCTTGTTGTTCACCCCTTCCAGCACACTCGTGTGCATCGGGTAGTTT